>JAFGRT010000220.1 GCA_016935015.1 Acidobacteriota bacterium
CCGGTGGCTTCGGCCGGAACATGCCGTTTCGCCTGGCTGGATCGGATCAACGTATCCCTGGCAGACCCGTTCAAGGTCCGGCGCCGCCCTGGCCGGCGCCCTGCATGCGGGCGGATGATCGGTGGCGAGTTCCCCGGTCCGTCCGGCCCCCAGCCGCTGTGTTGCCTATCCCTGAATACTGGAGGTATCAGCCGCCATGAAGCATTCGCCTCGTGCAACGGATCCTGCGGGCTCACCAGCCGGACGAACCGGTCGAACCATCATCCTGGCCGGGTTGATGCTGGCCGGGCTGGCCGGTCCGGTCCTGGCCCAGAAAATCTGCACCCTGAAGGAAGACCACGTCTGGATGTACCTGGCCAATACCGAGGTGCTGACGGAGCGGTTCCAGGCCTATGTGTTCTATGTGAACAAGGGCGTGCCCCGGGCCGATGTCATCGAACCCGGTCAGCCGTATGAGGACGTGGGACTTCGCCTGTCCAGTGGCATTCGGGTGCGCGCCCTGAACAGCCAGCGGTTCCAGTTCACGCACCACGGATTGAGCGGCGCCCTGGGGGGGACCAGGCATACCTCCATCGGCAGCGAATCGGTGCACATGAAAGTGGTGAATTCGTATGATGTCGAGGCGGTTTTTATCCAGATCCTGGACGGCAAGAACCAGGGCCGGCAGGGCTGGATCGTCAATCATATGATCTGCCTGACCTCCAATGGCAGCCGGGTCGACAAGGTGGACATCCAGGACCGCCTCGGATTGCACGACACGCACGGCGGGACCGACAAGATCTGGGAAGTGCGGCTGAAAAACGGTCGCGTCCTGCGGACCCGCGTTCTGGAGGACAAGGGGGACACTGTGTTCATCCAGACGGAACTCGGTCGGGTGGGCATCGCCCGGGGCAAGATTGAGGCCATCCGACAGGTGGACGAATGAGTCGTCTCCCCCTCCGCCCGCCAGGCTCATAAACGACACGCCAAGTGATACCGTAAAACACGAGCGTCCCATCAAAAGTCGTATAATTCCAATTGGTTAGAAATATTGGTTCCATGATCGTTGTGGTTGTAATTTGTAAATTATTCATATATTGGGATTTCTCGAATATGTGGCCACTGAAAGACGGTAGAATTGTGGAAAAACTATGCTGCCGACCCAGCCGTTTTGGGATGTTTGCGACCGGCACGTAGACCGCGATGGCGATCCAGATTTGGGATTTGACCGCATTGTCGCTGGTCCCGAAAACTTCTTGATGCGCAGGTGCGGCTTGATCCATTTGAAGAAAAGCCACTTGCCAGCCGCACTTGTAGAGTTGGGTGAAGACCAATAGCCGCAAAAGGAACGGTTGCTGTTTTGCCGCAGTTCGATCGGCTGGAGAGTAGAGCATACCAGAATTCAAATCGTTGCCTGAAAGAATGTGGCTCATGTCATTTAATGCATGGTTTGCAATTTTTCACCTGGGTCCGACTCCATTTTAAACCTGGGTCCGACCCCATTCAGAAATACACCAGGGTTCCATCATCGGGATCGTAATGCGGAACGAAATTTTCCATTGCCAACCGGCTCATTGAATCGTATGGTGGTATCCGCGCGGATGGCCGAAAACTGTAACAACCGCACATGTCCCGCAAAAGGAAATCCGGTGGTTTGTCTCCATCATTCCCCTCCCTGCTCTACTGCCAGAAGGAGGATCTATGAGCCGAGGTAAACCGAAGAAAAACAAGAAAAAAACTGCGTCTGAGAAAGGGCATGCCAAATCGCCTCAGGCGCAATCTCCCCTTCCGGAAAACCTGCCCCCACGCGAGGCAATGGAGGGCTTACTGTCCATGCTGGGTCGTCCCGAAGGGTATGAACCCACTCCGCTGGACCGGGCCCAGGAACTCATGTACCGCGCCTGGGAAGCGCCCACGCCAGAAAGGGCGGAAGCACTTGCCCGCCAGGCACTTTCCATCTCGGCCGATTGTGCCGACGCCTATAATCTGCTGGCCGAGGTAACGGCTGATTCTCTCGAAGAAGCCCTCGAATTCTATCGACAAGGCGTTGCCGCCGGCGAGCGGGCCCTCGGAGCGCAAACCTTTCAGGAGCATGCCGGCTACTTCTGGGGCCTGGTGGAAACCCGTCCCTATATGCGCGCCCTGGACGGCCTGGCCGATTGCCTCTGGGCGGTGGGACAGCATGAACAAGCCGTGGCCCACTATCGGGAAATGCTGCGTCTGAATCCCAACGACAACCAGGGAATCCGCGACGTGTTGTTGCCATATCTGATCGAACTGAACCGGGATGCGGAAGCCAACGAATTACACCGGCGCTATGACGAGCACATGCTTGCCTCCTGGCTGTATAACCGGGTACTGCTGGATTACCGCATGCATGGTCCATCGGCGGTTGCGGAACAATCTCTCCAGGCGGCCCTGAACTGCAATCCCTATGTCCCGCTTTATTTATTGGGCCAGGAGGATTTACCGGAGATTCAACCCGAATTTTTCGGTTTGGGGGATGAAAGTGAGGCCATACTCTATACCATGCAATGTCTCGGCGCCTGGCTGGCCACACCAGGCTCCCTGGTCTGGCTGGCCTCCCGGATGGAATGAAAAGAATGTCCTCTAACTCTGCCAAATCCTGATCGCTACCGGGATCGGGTTTCAGGATTGACTCGCTGTCCTTGTCGGTATCGCAGTCGTCATCGAATTCCCCTTCTTGAGGGGCTTTCTGTTTCCATAATATGAACGACTTACATCTTCTCGTTTCGTCATCGTTGTTGAGATCGATAGATCGCTGTCGGGATTGAAATCGATCCAAAAGATACCCCATCAACGAAAATAAAACTGGACAGAGGGGACGAAATTCCATTACCCCTGCGACAACGATTTATCACCATGGGAAATACCTATCGGATCCGCCATTCATAAATCCCGCCGCCGGAATCGGATGCGGGTTGGATCTCCAGACGTACGGCCAGGGTGCGCACCGTCTCGAAGACCACGGTGTTGAAGCGGCCCGGTGCGACACCGTAGGTCCCCCCCGTGCGATACACCGGCCGCCAGTCGTCGCCGTCGTAGTAGAGCAACCGCCAGGAGACGGGCGGTCGGCACTGCTGTGGGGCATCGGTGAACCACCAGACGTCGGCCATGGACACCTCCACCGGTTCGCGAAAACCGTACTGCACCCACTCGGTGGTGTCGTTTTCCGGTCGCCAGGTATACGACGCCGGCACCTCCCCGCCGGCGGTTTCACACGGCACGCGGCCGTCGTTGAGCGCCCCGGCATGGCGGCCCGACCGCACCGTCACCCGGCTGGCGGCGGCCAACTCCGGCATGCCCTGGGGGTGCACGGCCGATTCCTCTCGGGCCAGCCAGACGGCCATCTCCGCCGCGCCCCGGTGGGACCAGGCATAGTAAGGAATGGCTGTGAACGGTACGGCAGTCCGCGCCATTTTCCCGGCCTCGTCCAGGTGGCATGCCATCGTCTCGCCCTGAATGACCGCCACACCCGCCAGCAGATCCGGCCGGAAAGCCACCGTCAGCGCAGCGTTATCGGGCAATAACAGGTCGCGGACATGACCGTCGGCGAAATCATGTCCCTCGGCGCAGAACACCAGCGGGCCGCGCTCCAGAGCCACCCGGCCCTGGTCCGCCCGCACCTTGTGATAGGCCACCACCCGTCGGACAGCCATGGGCAGATCCAGCTCGATGATGTCCCCCGCGTGCCATTGTCGTTCCAAAACCGCATACCCTTTCTCCAGACGGACAAGTACCGCCTCGCCATTCACCGCCAGATGGACCACCGCCGGTGACGGATCGAGATAGCGGTACAGGTCGGTGTCCAGCGGCCGGCCCCGCGCCCAGCCGGGAACGCGCAGATGCAGCGCCAGGTCGGCTTCCCCCGCTTCCGGCGTTACGGTGAGGCGGACGCGGCCGCCCCAGGGATAGTCCGTCGCCTGTTCCAGACGGAGATTCTGCCCGCCCACGTCCAGCTCCCCCTGGCCGGCCACGTACAGGTTGACATACAGATGATCGTCCCGGATAGCGTAGACATACCCCGGCAGGGAGGCCATGAAGCGAGTGACGTTGCTGGGGCAGCAGGCGCAGCCAAACCACTCGCGCCGCTGATGCTGCCCGACGGATTCCAGCGGATTGGGATAGAAGAAGCATTGGCCGTCCATGCCGACGCCGGACAGGAAAGCGTTGTAAAGGGTTCGCTCCATGACGTCGATGTAGCGGGCATCGCCGTGAAGCAGGAACAACCGGTGATTCCAGTACACGTTGGCGATAGAGGCGCATGTCTCGTTGTAGGCACTCATATTGGGTAAATCGTAATTTCCGCTGAAGCCCTCGATGGACCCCGTCGCCCCGATCCCGCCCGTGAGGTAGAGCTTCTTCCCGGCCACGTTCTCCCACAGCCGGTCGATGGCCTCGCGGTAAGACTCGTCGCCCGTCAGGGCCGCCACGTCGGCCATGGCGGCGTACATGTAGCCGGCGCGCACGGCGTGCCCCACCGCCTCGTCCTGCTCCGCCACCGGCCGGTGGTCCTGGTTGTATTCGCCGCCCAGCTCCCGGCCGTCCCCCGGCCGGCCGCGCAGATCCAGGAAGTATTTGGCCAGCCGCAGGTATTTCTCTTCCCCCGTAGCCCGGTACAATTTCACCAGCCCCATTTCGATGACCTGGTGGCCGGGCGGTTTCTCCAGCCTGCCGGGCCCGAAGGTCCGCACGATGAGGTCAGCGAAACGGAGGGCGATGTCCAACAGGCTCTGCTTGCCCGTGGCCTGATAATGGGCCGCCGCCGCCTCGAACAGGTGCCCGGCGTTGAACAACTCGTGGGAGTGGTGCAGTTTGGCCCATCGTTTCTCGCCCGACCAGTCGATGAGACGCTCGGCATTGGTGGTCCGGGCGGTGTAGAGGTAGCCGTCCGGCTCCTGGGCAGCGCCGATCAGCTCGATGATTGTGTCCAGGTAGGCGTCCAGCTTCGGATCGGGGCGGATCATCAGGGCGTAGGAAGCGCCTTCGATGGTCTTGTAGACGTCCGTGTCATTGAAGGGGTATTGGCCGCGGTATTCGCCCTCGACCCTGCCAGCGGCCAGGGCGAAATTGTGGAGGCGTCCCTCGCGCTCGCACATACGGAAGGCGTGGGGGATGGTCACCGTCCGGTTGGTTTCGAGGCGCGGCGCCCAAAAGCCGTCGGTGAGCTTGACCTGGGTAAAGGGCACCGGCTGGATGGGATAATCCGCCGCCTCCTGGCCGCAGCCGACCAGCAGCACCGCCATGATGATCAGCCCGATGGTGGCCATTTCCCCCGGTGGCATATGTCGTTGTGACGTTGTCATGATAATCACTCCTCGTGCATGGTTGGCCATCCGAGGCCGGTCGTGCTTATGGTAGCGCTCCTCCGTCCCGAGCGGCATCCGACGTCCCAGCCCGTTTGGACTCGTATCCGCCGCTGACAGCATACATCCAATGGGCCGCCCGATACAGGGGTCATCCGATGTCGGCTGGGCTTCGGGTCCTGACCCTTCTCTCCGAATAGCGCTCCAGCGCTCCGCCCGTGGGGCCTCATAACCGCCGCTGACAGCATACCTCGAATGGGCCGCCTGATACAATGGCCAGGCACGAATTTGTGGCACATGGGGTGGTCGTCTGACCGTTGACGGATCGCCCACGCCCCGCATCAGCTCGGAACGGCCGTCCGGAAAAGAACCATCCATTTGGTTACGATGTGAATTCCTTCTCCGGCCCTCAGGGCTGACATTATGTAGCGAAGGGCCAGGGCGGCTGACGGGCCGGCTGCCCATCTCTTCTCTATAGCCGCGGAACTTCTTCTCCTGGTGTGGTGCCGCCTTC
>JAFGRT010000221.1 GCA_016935015.1 Acidobacteriota bacterium
CGCCGGCCTTGCGCCGGTGGAGCGGTGTTCGCCGGATACGTTTCGCATGCAGTGAGCAGGATGGCGGACAATGATTTCCGCCATGAATGACCGTTTGTCCATTAACCGCTCATCATCTGAACATCATGACATGGCCCCACCGGCACCAGGCCGGTGGTGGCCGTTTCCCTTCAATGCTCTTTTCTGGCATCCAGTCATCGCATCCGCCGGGGCAAGCCCGGCGGTGGCGGTATGCACATTTCGCCGTTTCACCCCGTCACCGTATTGCAGAAAACAAAACGCTCTCCAGTGAGCGCATTCCACAACACCGTCCGGCAGGCGGCGGCTGCGCCTTGCCGCCGCACTCCAAAAACGAGGCCGGCGCGGGCTACGGTCACCGTCCGTAGGCGCCTTCTGCCGGAAGGCGGGGAACAGGTATGGAGTTCAGCAGGATCAGAATTCCGGGTTTGGCAAACCCGGAGTACTCCCCGCGCCCGGCCGGCGACGCCAGCTGATGACATACAAGCCGGCGACGATGAGCACCCCGCCCACCAGCTGCGGCCAGGCCAGGGATTCGCTCAGAAACAGCCAGGCCAGGGTGCCCGAGCAGAGGGGCTGCAGGGTGGTGTAGGTTGCCACCAGCGACGGGGTGGAACGGGCCACCGCCCAGGTGTTGATGATGTAGTTGAGAATGGTGGGGATGAGGATGATATAGGCCAGTCCCACCCAGACGCCCGCCGACAGGGTGGACGGCCCCATGTCGGCCACGTAGGGCCAGCTCACCAGGCTCAGCCCCAGACCGCCAAACAGGAAGCTCCAGGCAATAACGGTGGTGACGGGCAAGCGGCGGAGCACTGGCCCCTGGAACACCAGGAAAGCGGCGAAGCTGAAACAGTTGGCCAGGATCATGATGTTGCCCTGCAGGGTGGCGTCGCCCAGCCGGAAGCGGGTCGGCTCCAGCATGACCAGGGCGCCGGCCACGGCCAGGGCGATACCGGCGAAGCGGAGCAGGCTGGGATTTTCCACCCGCAACACCAGGGCCACGGCCAGGGCGAACACCGGGATGGAGGGCATGAGGATGGCGGCGTTGGTGGCAGTGGTGTGATTCAGTCCGAGGATATAGAGCAGCTGGTTGGTGAACACCCCCAGCAGACCCAGCAGGGCCAGGCGGGGCAGATCGCGCCAGCGGGGCCACGTCCGGTCCATGGCCCAGGCCAGGGCCAGCAGCACCGGCGCCGCCACCATCACCCGCAGGCCGGCCACCGTCAAGGGATGCAGTTCGCTGAGTATCGCCTTGGAAACGACGTGAAAACCACCGAACGTGAGCTGGACAAACACCAGCCCCAGGTGGACCCGCCATGGGGCCGTGATGCCTCTCTGGCCACCTTGCCGCATACTTTTACCCTGCATCTGACCTCTCGTCAGCGAGAAAGCATCATATCACGCGGGATGGTTTTTGAAAGGCTTTTTGCGGGCAGGGCTCGCCCTGGGCGCTACGACCGGGAGGTCGTCGGGCGGCGGGACCGCTCACGGGCGTCCAGACCATAACCCACAGCCAGGATGACCAGGCCGACGGCCACCACCACCAGGGACCAGGCCGGCCGGTCGAACCAGTCGTAGTGGTCGGTGATGAGGTACAGGGCCACGCCGGTGTTGATGAGTCCGGCGTAGTAGAAGCTTTTCCGCTGGCGGTACCGGCTGAGCAGGGTGATGCCCAGGGATAGGCCCAGAAACAGCCAGTCATAGCGGCGGGAGTATTCACCCACTTTGCTCAGGTAGCCAAGGGGTTCCAGGATCGTGAAGGGTGAGATGCGATACAGCAGCTGGGCCGGCTCACGCAGCAGGCGGGTGCCGTGGCGGTCCAGCAGCCAGGCGGACAGGTAAATGAGCAAGCCGTTCAGGGCCATGGCCGTGAGGGTATCCAGCAGGAGCGGGTCGCTCACATCGGCCGGCTGAAAGGGGACCAGGGAAATACCCAGGTAACTGAACAGCTTGCCGTCCAGGGCCAGCAACTCGATGACCACCACGAAGAGGCCGGCGCCGGCGTACAGCATGGGCCGGGCCAGCCAGGGCCGCTGGCGGAACTCGCTGTAGACGGCCACGCCGAACAGCACCGGCAGCAGCGGCGCCAGGTGAAAGGCCAGGCGGTCCCACTGTCCTTCCTCGACCCAGAAGCGCAGGCCGAAATCCGTCAGGAGGGTCAGGTGAAAAATGAAGAGCAGCGCCGTAAACACCGCCGACAGGGCGATGGTGCGGGTGCGCAGGGCCAGCCAGCCGGCCCACACCCCGGCCAGGCCGCCGGCGATCTGCAGCTGGCGGTTGGACACGCCCACATCCGGAAACAGCTGGTGCGGATCCCCCGCCGGCGGCAGCCACCAGTGCGCCTCCTGGAACAGAATCAGCAGGAAGAGTGGCAACAGGAATGCGGCTGCCAGGAAGAAGGCCACCCCCACCGCCTGCCGCTCCCGGCGAAAGAGGAGCAGGGCCAAAACGTTCAGGCCGGCCAGGGGGAGTCCCAGCACCAGGATGGGCCGCCAGATGCCCGAGACCGCCTCCAGAAGGTAGGCGTCGTAAAAGAGCAGGCTGCCGCACAGCAGCAAAAAGGCGCCGAGGTAGAGGGAGATCTGGGAAAAGGTCAGGGCCCGGCTGTGGACGATCCAGTCGTCTTCGCGGGCTTCCAGGCGGTCGTAGGCCCGCATCAGTCCGTCGGCCTCGTGGGGATAGATGAGCTTGAGACGCAGCCACTCGCGGATCTGCTCCAGGTGGGGCCGCAGCCGGCGGCTCAGGGCCGATTGGTAGAGGGAGGGGCGGGCCAATACCGGCCGCCCGTCCAGGTAGCGGTGCAGTTCCAGCGCCATCTCCCGCGCGGAGGTGTAGCGGTTCTCCGGCTCCCGCTCCATGGCCTTGAGGGCGATGGCCATGAGGGGTTCGGGCACATCCGGCTGGATCTCCACCGGCAGCCGCGCCTCACCGGCGCGGATGGCGGCCATGAGCTCATCGTCGGTCTCGCCCGCGTAGGGTCGGGCGCCGCACAGCAGCTCATACAGCACCACGCCCAGGGCATAGACATCTGTCCGGGCGTCGATGGCGCGGCCGGCGTCCAGCTGTTCGGGCGCCATGTAGGCCAGGGTGCCCCGGCCGTGACCGTGCCGGCCGGCGCCGCCGCTCAGGCCGAAATCGAGGATCTTGGGTCGCAGGCCGGCATCCAGCATGATGTTGGCCGGTTTGAGGTCGCGGTGGAGAATGCCCAGTTCATGCGCGTGGTGGATGGCGTCGGCCACGTCGGCCATGATGCGCGCCCGCTGGCGGAACTCCAGGGAGGGTCCGATGACGTCCAGCTCGAAGCCGTCGACATATTCCATGAGCAGAAAGGGCGGATCAGCCTCGCCGCGCAACTCGAAAAGGCGGACGATGCACGGGTCCTCGAACAGGGCCAGGGAGCGGGCCTCGCGGATAAAATCCGCCACCGTCGCTGACAGGCTGCTGTCGGGCCGCAACACCTTGGCCGCCACCAGCCGCCCCAGCGCCAGGTCCTCCAGCTTGTACACGCTGCCGCCGCCCCCCTGCCCCAGCCGCTCGATGGTGCGGAACCCGGCGAATTCCGGCAGGGGCTCCGCGGGCCGCGCCGACGTCGGTTCCTCTTCCGGCAAGGGCGCCAGTCGCTCTTCCAGCCGCTCATAGCGGGCGACAGCGGCGCGCAATTCCTCGGCCAGCTCGGGCTGGCCGGCGCACAATTCCTCCACCGTGGGCGGACGGCCGTCCAGCCGAAGCTCCACGTAGCGGGCCAGCAGCTGCGCCAGTGGCTCGTTCACAACACTGCCCCCAGTTTGAGGGTGACGGCGGCCATGGCGCGGGCATAGAGCATCCGGCAGGCGTCGGCGCTCTTGCCCAGGCGCTCACCGATGGCGGCGAATTCCAGTTCTTCGAACTTGCGCAGGATGATGATTTCGCGGTAATGAGGCGCCACGTCATCCAGCGCCCGTTCCAGCCGCTGCATCTCCTCGTCCAGGGCCAACCGGCTGGTCTGGGAACGGATTTGCTGGATCAACCGCCGGGATTGTACGTCGGCCAAGGGTGTTTCCCGGGCTGCATCGCGCCGCCGGCGGCCGTGAAAATCGGCCTGGTCGCGGATTTCGTTGGCGGCGATGCGCGCCAGCCAGGCCATGAGAGTGGCGGCATCCTCATCCCTCAGCTGATCCAATCTCAGGAAGGCCTTTAGCAGCGTCGCCTGCAGGATATCCCGCGACTCCAAACGGCTGCGCAGCGAACGTCCCAGGCGCAGCCGGATGAGGGCCAGCAGCCGGCCGGCCACCCGGTCGAACAACTCGTTCAGGGCGGTTTCGGAACCCTGCCGGGCGCGCTGCAGCAGATCCCTGGTCATTTCGGCGTTGGCGGACATCCGGTTCCACCCGTGTTCCTGGAATGGATTCAAATCACAGTGTAGCATGATTCCGGCCCGCAGACGCCCGGAAATTCGGCCCGATCGCGACGACGGAGCTAAAGGAAAACGGTGGCCGCCCCGCGGGGAAGCCACCATGATCCACATCCGGTCGTGTCGCCAGATGGCATCGTCCGGCCGGCCTCGTCGGGCGCTACTCGTTCTGCCAGGTAAGTTGCAGCCGCACCAGGCCGCCCGCGGCGGCAACCTGCGCCTCGTCCGGCTCCATCGGCCGGGCCACCCGGCCGTTTTCCTCCAGCCGGAAGCCCTCCGCTGCCGTGAAACGGCCCGCCGTCAGCACCAGGCGGTAGTCCTCCAGGTCATCCACCAGGGCCAGCAAGCGCTGCTCTGTGTCTTCGTCCACGTCGCCGGCCTGGTCCGGCCACAACTCCACGGCCAGATGGCTGCCGGCGGCATCGGCCCACCGATGGACATCACCGGGCACCCGGGCCAGCTCCAGCAGGCGCCGCAGCAGGACGTCGACGGCGCCGTAACGGGCCGAAAACCAGCCGGCGAAGGGTGGCCGGTCGCGCAGCAGGCGGCTCTCCAGGTCCTGCGGCTCCAGCAGATCCAGGGCCTGCCAGGCCATGTGCTCGGCGCAGTAGAAGTCGACGACATACGCTTCCTCGGCGGCAGATTGCTCTTCCGCCGCGCCGGCCCAGTGCACGTCCGTTTCCAGGATGGTCCAGGTGACGGCGCCGTCGGGTTCCAGATAGAGGGTGTGACGGGTGTCCTTGACCATACAGCCGGCCGCCAGGCTGACGATTCCCAGCAGCAGGATCAGGCGTCGGGTATTCATGGTTGCCTCCTTGTTCGGATGATGGGGGGCGGTTGCGACCGCTGTTTCCCCGTTCACCCTGCAGGACGGCAAACCAAGGCGCCACCGAACGGTGGCCCACTTACAAACACTTGAAATGTTTGGAAATGATGGGCGAGTGTAACCCCAATGAGAACCTTCAAATTGAACAATCGTTCAGACGCCTGACCGAAAACCTGTCATTCCACGACGAGTTGGGGACGAACAGTCGGGTTGTCGGCCTCGGCCGGCGGCGGCGGATGATACCGGTAAAAGGTGATATCCGCCTGCCGCTCCAATGGCTGGGCGGCGATGGGGACAACCGGACCCGCCGGGGCGTCGGCGGACGGGGCGAGGGCCAGCTGGCGGGCGAAACGCGTCCCGTCCTGCAGCAGCAGGATGCCCGCCGGATGGCGGCGCAGAAAATCCGTCAAACGACGGACATCCAGGGGTTCGTGCCGGCCGCCGGGGGCGATGAAGATGCGGGACGGATGGTGCCCGGCAGTCAGGGCCAGATAGTAGGTATCCCCCCAACTGCCGCCGATGAAATCACAAATGAACGGCTGCTTCCCATGCGCAACCAACGCCCGCACCCGGTCGGCGAGGCGCCGTGTTTTTACCGGCAGCACCGGCACGGCGGCGATATGCTCGGGCACGTATTTTGTCCAACAGTTGGGCAGATAGGGCCGGGCATAGGAAAAGGGAACCAGGCTGGCCACGAGGAGTCCGCCCAGCACCGCCGCCACGGCGCGGCGACGCAGGCGCAACAACGGCAGGGCGGCAAAGGGGAGCAGGAGCAGCAGCAGACCGATGATGTAACGCATACGCCAGGCCAGGCTGCCGTCCAGGGTCTTGAACAGCAGCAGAACGGTCAGGCCAGCCGCCACCAGCGACCAGAACCGGTAAGAAGCGCGGTCCCGCCAGGCCAGGCAAGCGCCGCCCAGGGACAACAGGGCCAGCAGCGGCGACATACCGGCGCCGAAGATGGCGACAAACATCAGGGCCCGGTCGCCGACTACGCCCCAATCCACGGCGTCGTTACGTCCCTCCACCTGCTGCTCCCAGTGGGCGGCGGCATGGGTGCCGAAAAACAGATCCCCGGTGTAGCGGTAGTTGCCGGCCATCCAGCACAGGGGGAAAAGCGATGCCAGCAAAACAAAGACCACCAGATGGCGCCAGCGGTGACGGAAGGCCAGGGCCAGGAAGGGGATGAGCAGCCACGCCTCGTAACGCAGCATCCCGGCCAGGGTCACCAACAGGCCGGCGGCGACGACCTGCCACCAGCGCTGCCCGCGCCGGCGCCAGGCGGCCACGGCCCACAAGGCCGCCGCCAGGAAAAAGCCGAACTGGACATCGCTCATGGGCATGAAACTGTTGCGGAGCACCACCGGCGACAGGGCCCAGGCCGCCGCCGCGAAGACGGCCGCCCGGGGCGGGAATTCCAGCTTGACGAAAAAATAGAACGGGATAACGGTCAGGGAAGCCAGGACCATGTTCAGAAGGACAGGCGCCCGCAGATGGTCGCCGGACAGGGCGCTGACCGCGGCGTTCAGGTAGGTGTTCAGGGGCAACCAGACGCCGTTGTCCAGCCAGATGGGGCGGTCCAGCCACTCCCGGGCCATGAACAGGCGGGACACGGCGTCGGCGTCGGCCACCATGGACCAGGGCCACAGGCCCAGGCGCACCACCAGGGCGCCAACCACCAGCCCCAGAATCCACCAGCCGTCACGGGCACGTATGAATGCGGTCACCGTCTTCCTCGTTTGCAACCATGTCCGGGCCCATTTCGTCCCACCCCCCGGTTCAGGAAAGACGGATGAAAGCGGGGACCGGATGTCGCCAAAAACTGCCGGTCCATTTTCGACCCGATCCGGACGCCCGGATTGGGCGGTTCCCCGTCCCGGAACTCGCGACAGAAGGAGCTAAACCGGCACCGGCGGGGCGGATTCCCCCAACCGGTGCCGGCTTCCTTCAGATTGCCTTCCACCCTGTATTTCTAGAACACCCAGCGATGGAAATCGATCACCAGGATATACCGGATCAGGGATTCCGTCACGAAACCGGCCTGATCCTCCACCTGCACCCGGGCGCGATAGACCCCGAATTGTTCATAAGTGACGGTCGCCGTGTTCTGCCCGGTCACCCGATCGATGGAGCCATCGCCGTCGAAATCCCAGTGGTAGGCCACGATCTCGTCATCGCGGTCCGTGGCCGTCACCTGAAAGGTCACCGTCAGCGGGGGCGTACCCCGGCTGAAGTCACTGGTGAATGCCGTGATCTGCGGGGCGAATCCCCACTGAACGTCGTACCAATCCCCTTCCGGGTTGCCCGGGCGCTCCACGGCCAGGCGATTCGGCCAGCCGCGCAGGCGACGGATGTCCTCGCCCCCCATGGGGAAATCGGCCGTCAGGGGCCGCGGCGCCGCCGGGTCCGTCAGATCCAGCGCCACCGGTTCGCCATCCACCAGGGCGAACGCCACCCCGTCCCCCACGGTGACGCTCTGGCATGAACTGCCCGTGGCGAAAACGGACGCCAGCTGCGGCTGGGCCGGATCGCGGACATCCCAGATTTGCAGCCCGCCATCGCGGGTACCGACGCAGTACAGTCCCTCCTTCAGAGACACGTCCAGCGGATAGTCATCATACACCACATGGCCGACCACGGCCGGCGCTGCCGGGTGAGAGACGTCCACCAGCAGGGAATCATTCCGCCGGGGGATGATCAGCAAGGCCCCTTCCAGAAACAGGCGCGTGCCCGCTGCGGACGGCGCCGAGAATTCCAGTTCACCGACCACGCCCGGTGCCGGAGTGTCCCGGAGATCAAGAATGGTCAATGTATTCTCGCCGGCGACATACAGCCAGTGCTCATGGGCCACCAGCTGATCGCATTCCAGGTCCAGAAGAGAAAAGGTCCGGACCTCCGGCGCGGATGGGATCGTGTAATCCACGTTCCAGAAAATGCCGGATTGTTCCATCGCCACGACTCTTTCAGCTGTGCCGGCCACGGCATAGGGCCGCCCACCCACCGCCGTCGCCGAGAGCAGCGTGTGCTCCTTGCCGGGAGAAAACCGGAAGGCGCACAGACCGAGGGATGCATTGTAACGGTAACCCACCTCGTCGTCGGCATATATCCAGCCGCCGGACCATTGGGGGTCCCAGGCGCCCAGGGTCGGGGTGACGAGGTCCAGATTGTCCAGATCGGCGAGGGCCAGTCGCTCCCTCTGCAGCACCATCAGCAGATTGTCCTGCACCAGCAGATCCCGCCAGTCGATGGCGCCCCCCGGACGAAAGATACGCCGTACCGGCTGGCCGGCAGGGGTGATCTCCAGCACCCAAAAACCAAGATAGTTTGCCAGATAGATGGTCCCGTCCGCGACCTGGATTATCGCTGGATCATCGGTCGGCCAATGACCCGCCGGTACCGGATCGGCTTCCCGCAAATCCAGGATGATGATTCCCTGGTAAAAATCCGTAATGACCGCGAATTCGTTCACCAGACGGATGGAATAGGCGGCCGTAAAATCCGTCGACCATGACTGGAGAACGGGTGCCGACGGATCCGAGACATCGAGGACCAGCAAGCCGGATTCCGTGTAGGCGTATTCCTCCTGGTTGTATACCAAGTACACCAGGTAGAGGGTATTCCCGCGCCGGGCCGCATCCGCCATCCAGTAATCGGGGGTCGGCCACGTCCAGGCATGGGCCAGCGCAGGATGAGCGGGATCGGCGGTGTCCACCAGATAGAAACCGGTCTCCATGACCTGGTACTCATCACCGAACTCGGCATAACTCATGACGGCCAGATCGGTGAACGCGTTCAGGGCGGCCGAGTAATTTTCCAGCGGCATCTGACCGAGGAATTCAGGCTCCAGCGGGTTGGCCCCGCCGTAGATCCGGAGCCAGTAATGTTCGGCCGCGTCATCATAGCCCAGGGTGTACAGCCGGTCGCCCGTCAGCGCGGCATCATACGTCGACCCGAGGATGGTCCCCCGGTCCAGGGGCGCCGCCGGGTCGCCGATGTCCACCAGTTGGAGACCGCCGGCCGGCTTCTGCACATACAGCGTATCCCCCCGGAGACCCACCATGCCCCAACCATCTTCCGGGAGAAAAACCGTGCCGATCAAAATGGACCGGTCCGGCACCTGGGCCGGCACAACCACCTGCAGGCCATCCTCCCGGGCGGCCAGGAAAAGCAGCCCACCGGCCGTGGCTGCCCCCTCGACGCACACATCACTCATGACGCCCTGTCGCCGGGGAGCGGCCGGATTCGAGATATCCAGGACCAGCGTTTCGCCGAAAAAATCCTGGCCGGTTGTGAGCAGGGCCTGGTCGCCCAGCAGGCTCAGGCGCATGCCCGGCGCGCCCGCGTACCCGCCCACTGGCTGGGGCTGGGCCGGATTGCTCACATCCAGGACCTGCAGGCCCGCCGCCGCGGCGACGTACAGCCGGTCGCCGGCCAGTTTTGCCTGCATCATGCCGCCGCCGTCGGGGGCATACTCGGCCAGAACGACCGGCTGGGAAGGCTGGGCCATATCCAGCAATCTCAGCCGCTCTTGATTGCCGGCATGCAGCACGGCGGCCAGGTCCCCGGCCAGGGAGACGTCGTCCACGTCACCCCAAACGTCGGTCCGCCAGAGCAACTGCGGCCGGGCGGGATCACTGACATCCAGCACGTCCAGGCCGTCCATGGAACCCAGCAGGACGATATTCTCCTGACAGGCCACGGCCCAGGCCTGATGCTCGGTGGGGTACTCGCCCAGCAGAACCGGCTGCAGCGGGTCGGAAACGTCCACGATCTGCAAGCCGTTCAATACATTGGCCACGAAGATGAACCCCTCGTGGAAGACCAGCCGCAGGGCGTAGCCCGGCAGCGGCAGGTCGGCCACCCGCACCGGCCGGGCCGGATCCGAGACATCGATGATCGCCAGCCCTTTGTACCGGGCGGCACACACGGCGTACTCATCCACCAGGACCACATCGGAAAAATCGGCGTGATACCATTGGGCCAGCAGCCGGAACTGCAGTTCGGACGCTCCCGCGGCGGAGGGAAGATTCGCCCCCCCGGACACCGCCACCGCCGTGCCCACGACAAACAGACATACCAACCAAACCTTCAGACTTTGTTTGCTCATGACAGCCTCCCCTAGCCGTGATCAACCAGATTGCCCGCCACGGATGGCCCCCGACACCGGTCATCACCGGGTCCCCCGATCACGGCCACCTTGCCTGGCGGCATGGGTGGCCATGACCTGGATATCTTCCGGAACCTGCCGCCGGATTCCTGACCGCCGGCCGGGCCTGCAGGCCGCCCGTTGACGCGAAGAACCGGCGACAGTCCCGTTGCGGGCCCGGCGCCCTCAGTCATGCGACGGACTGTCGCCCGGTCTTCAGTAAACAGCGTTCAGACGTCCACACCCAGGTTCAATGAGAGAATGGTTCCGCAGAAACAGATGCCGGCCGTCTACATATTGTTTAAATTTTTTTTGGGTCCGCGCGACATTTTTGTCATCTGACGATTTATCTCAACGACATCATGCCCATGACACAGGTCACCCGGCGCGTGATCAAACGCCGGGCGTCCTGCAGGATCCGGGCAGGATCGAGGTTCGGCCGACAAAAATGGGGAGACGCAATGGGTAGGAATTAAAAAGGGTTGCGGCCGGGAACGACCGCAACCCGCATAAACTGGGGTGAGCGATGGGACTTGAACCCACGACCACTAGGGCCACAACCTAGCGCTCTGCCAACTGAGCTACGCCCACCACGAGAGATCGATTTCTGGCACGCTCGGCAGGACTCGAACCTGCAACCCTCGGCTTAGAAGGTCTAGCTCGGCCATTTTCACCCCGTCACACGGCAATTTCGGGCGGTACCGAACCAGTCCAATACTATCACAAAAACAGTCAGTTGCCAAAATTTTTTTCTTCTGCCACTTTTCGCCGCAAATCGCTTAAAACCACCCAAAATCATTCCGCAGTGTGACACCAGTGTGACAGGACCATTAGATATACATTATCTCAACGGCACCGCCGGGACGGCGCTTAGGAATTGCAGCGATTCGCCGGCGGGATTGCCCAGGAAAAGTTCCATCGCCATGAATCGGGCGTCATCCACGCTCTCCAGCAGGATATACCCGCCGAAGATCGCCGCCAGTTCCGGAAATTCCTGGTTCAGCAAGAAGACGCGTCTGTGGTGAGATTCGATGGTCAGGGGTTTGGAGTCCAGCCGCATACCTTGCTCGTTGTACGCCGAGACCACCACCACACGACTGACTTCTTCCGGATTGAGGATGGCTACACCAGTCATGAACTGGAAACCATAGAGTTCGCCGTTGGCGATATGGCCCAGGATGTAGCTGGGCGCACCGGTACGCTGCAGCGGCACGCATGTTACAAATTCCCCCGCCGCCGCGTCGCCAAACTGCAAGCTGCCCACCAGTTGTGCATTCACAGAGGTTTCGACCACCAGGTAACCACTCAGAGAGGACGTCAGCTGGAACAAATCCGCCAGATCGGCGATGACCTTGCCGCCGGCCGGCAAATGGAGGTTCTCCACCCCGGTCAGCGGGGTGCCGTCGTCGCCGATCAGTTGAACCGTGACCTCCTCGTCAACTTCGCCGCCATTGACCAGGGTGAGCACGGACTCGTATTCCGCACCCAGCGCGCCAACCGCGAAATGGGGTGAATACAGGGTGTCACCGAAGCGCGGCATGGGCAGCCCTTCCAGGCAGGACGCGGCCTCGTCCGTTCCGAAAATCTCGATACCGATAATGCCCCGGTCCGATTTTACCCGGATGCTGTCCGTCGGGGAAACACCCGGGAAAAACGTCGCGACGTCGAGTACCGTGCGCGAGCGGCCTTTAAGAAGAATCGTGCGGAACGTCTTCAACGATCCATTTTCAGCCAGCAACCGGACCTGAGCCAAGGCCTGCTCTTCCAGCGGATTGATCAACACCAGCTGTGTTGCCTGGGTTCCATCGACGGCAATCTCCGGAAAGACGAAGTCGACACTGGCATCCCGGACATCGGGGATGCGCGAGCCGTCGAGGTATTCCAGGGATCCGTTGTTCACCAGCCAGAAGCCGTACGTTTCCGCCTGGGTGGTGAATCCCCGCACCCAGCGGTCTGCCTCGTCCGCCTCCACGCCCAGGACCGACGAAAAATACCGGACGAACTGTGTCCGGGCCGGCACCGGCGAGCTGGACGTCTGGATACACCGTCCGCCATTGTCATAGAGCTCGAGATTGATCAGCCCCTCCTCGTTGGCCAGATTGACCACCGAGAAGGAGATCTCGCTGCTACGGGGAAAATGAACGACGTTGTAGCCATAATCGGCGATCCCGGATACTCCCTGCCGGGAACTGATCCCGCCGAAACCGGTGCCACCGGCCACGGAGAGAATGTTGTCGGGAGAAAGTGATACCTGGCCTGAGGGGCTAACCAGTACATCCCGAATGACCCGCAGCTCATAATCGAAGGCGAGGTTGCCGAACTCGTTGTAGGTGCAGAATGGAATATCCTTGCCATCGGAAAAACCGACCAGGATATCGGGGCCGCGCAGGCCGTCGAAATTGTCGGCATGCAGTGCCGACGGGCTCTTGGTGAAATAGAGACGATCCTTGCGGAAAGTGTCGCCTTCTTCCGACAGTAGGGCGGCCAGGCTTTTATCCCCTTCCGCCGCCACGGCCAGATCACCACGACCGTCCTGGTTGAAATCGGTGGCAGTGATATCCACGGGATGATGGCCGATATCCGTGATCTCCTGGGCGGTGAACGTCCCGTCCCCCGCATTCCAGAAGATCGTCACCGTGCTGTCGCCGAAATTGGCCACGGCCATATCCGCCAGATCGTCGCCGTCGAAATCCCCCTGGGTCAGGGCCACCGGCATACTGCCTGTGGTCAGAGTAACCATCTCGTCTGGCATGAAAGCGTTACCGAACAGCACGTGCAGCTCGTCGTGGTCCTGATCGATATACACATAGTCAAAGGCGGCGTCTTCATTCAAATCCAGCAACATGGAATCGGTCGGCCGGCCGGCGAGCTTCACGGAGACCGCCGGTCGCGCCACCTTGGAAAACAGGGCCTCCTCGGAGAAAAGCTCCTCCCAGAAATAGACATGCAGGGTACCCGACGCGTCGCCGACCAGGATGTCGGGCCGGGCATCGCCCGACACATCGGCGGCGTCCACCGCAACGGGTGATATACCCGTTGTCTCGCGCCACTCGAGCCCGTCGAAAGATCCGTCGGGTTGACCGAAACACCAGTACAGGCGGGCTTCATCATCACTGACGGATACGATGTCCTCGTAGCCATCTCTGTCCAGGTCAACCACCGCGTAGTCGGCGATATGGCCACCGATCTGGGAATTGATGGCTGACACGTCTTCCTCGAAGCTGGCCAGCGTGAAGAGATTGACGGTCGACGGTTCGAACCACATGCCGGTGGAGAGCCCGCTCCTCTGGTAGTAGGAGTCAAATTGAACCGGGAAGCCGTTGGTGTAGTAATTGAACGCGTAGTTGCGCAGATCCAAGAAAAACAGGGAGGGCTCCTGTCTGTTCACTCCGGCCGCGCCCCAGTTGCTGGCGCCGCTGTCCGGCCACAGGCCGTGTCCGAGACCGATGGTCACCCCATAAAAAGTGCCTTCATCAGGCGCCACCCAGTCGGCGGTGCTCTCGTTGATCCGCAGGAGAATCGCCTTTTCACCGGCCACGTAGCGGAACAGCTGCACGGCATGGGGGCTGATATCCACCAGGTCTTTCCGGTAATCACGGGATGCATGGACCAGAGTTTTCGTGGCACGGTCGTACGTGCATACGGCCAGATCCACAATCCGTTCCCCCAGCTGCGGCAGCGGGGCGGAGGTGTCTGTGGCCCCCGTGGCCAACGTCTGGCTCAGCCGCGCTCCCGTGGGAAGGCTGATCTGGATGATGGCCGGGTTGCCCGGTGACGCGCCGGGAAAGGACTCCGGCCCCAACTCGAAGGTAAGGTACGTCGCCGGCAGTAACTGGGAAGCACTTTGACGGAACACGCTCCCCTGCTGATTTTCCTTGAACCACACCCGGACAGGCTCGCCGATAACGGTGAGTGTAACCGGCACCTCGCAAGGGCTGTTGTCGGCATTGGAATCACTGATGGTGATGGTCCCCTGGTAGGTGCCGGCGGCCAGCTGGCCGGTGGAAAACGTGACGGTGATCACGTCCGTCTCCAGCGTGGTAGCCCCGCCCTGGGGTGAACATTCCATCCAGGCCACATCGTCATGGATGGTGTAGCTCAGGATATTCCGCCCCAGGTTGCGGATGGTGAAGGTGCGCGCCTCGGCATCCGCGCCTTCCGGAGAGACCACTTGCAGGTGATCCGGCGCCGGGGTTATGTGGGGCTGGTCGCCGCGGATCCATACACGCACATCCAGATACTGGGGGCTGTTGGCGGCGTCATCGTCACGAATTTCAATGGTACCGTCATGCATTCCCGGCGCCAGGGTGTGTGTCTCGAAGGTGATGGTGATGGTGTCCGCCTCACCGGTGGATGTCGCGCTGCTGGGATCGCACCACATCCAGCCGACATCCGTCGATATCTGGTACTGCAGCCGACCGGAGCCGCTATTCTGGACGATAAACGTCTGGCTCAGAACATTTTCCCCCTGCTCACAATCCAGGTTGAAAAATGCCGGGGAGCAATATATCTGCGGGATTTCCTCGTCGGTGACCTGCAACCGGACCGGTATATTCACCACCTGTCCCGCGGCGGAGACAGCGGCGACCTGGATCGTCCCATGGTAGGTACCCAGCGAGAGATTCGCCGAGTCGTATTGCAGGGTGATGATGACGGTCTCGCCCTGGCTCGAGCCGGAGACCGGCGAGCAGCTCAGCCAGCCGACATTGTCGCCCACGGTGAACTCCAGTTCCCCGCCACCGCTGTTCCAAACCAGGAAACTCTGGTTGACGGCATCGTGGCCTTCCAGGCAGCTGGCGAAGATAGAGTCAGTGGACACGGCAATCTGCGGCCCGCTCTCGCCGATGTGCAGATCGACCTGGATGGTTTTGGCTTCGGCCAGGCCGGCGCTGTCCTGGACGGTGATCGATCCCTGGTAATCACCGGCGGCCATTGCGGCCGTGTCGAAATACACGGTGATCCGGTCCGCCTCCCCCGTCGATATTCCCTGGCTGGGGTCACAGCCCAACCAACCGACATCGACACCGATGGTGTAGGCCAGATTACCGCTGCCACCGTTGCGCACTGTAAAGAACTGATAGGGAGCGTTTTCGCCGATGACTCCATCCACAGGTAGCGCATCGGTGGACAGCTCGATGAAGGCGGGCGCTTCCAGGACAGTCAGGTTCACCGTAACCACTTGCGGATTGTTGGCCGCGGCATTGTCCGAGACAGTGATATACCCGGTGTAGAATCCGGACTCCAGGTCGTCACAATCGAAATGCACCTGTACGGTATCGCTTTCACCCGCCGAATCCCCGATGGTGGGATCGCACCACAGCCAGGTCGCGTTGTCGGCGACGGAATAATTCAACACGCCCTCTCCGCTGTTGCGAATGGCGAAGGAACCGGCCACCGGGTTTTGGCCGGCGACGGTTTCCACGGAGATCGTTGCCGGGCTTAGCTCGATCATGGGGGCACCTTCACTTTGCACCGCCAACGACCAGAAACCGCTCGCCGGGGCCGCACTGACGCCGCAATCGTTGCGGGCGACAATCTTCCAGTTGTATGTCTGACCGGCGGTGACATCCACAGACACCGTGGTGCCTGTCACCGTGGAGTGAAGAGGCGGGTTGGCCCCCGATCCAAAATATACTTCATAGTGATTGACGTTCGCGGCGGGATTCCATTGCAAATCAACGGAAATGGTCTCCTGGGGCAGATTCGCGCCTTCCGGCGGCGAGACCAGCGAAAACGCCCCCGGTTTCGGCCGGACGGTCAGTACGGCTGTCTGGCTGTCCGCGTCGCCGCATTCGTTGCTGACGCGCACCCAGTAGCGGGTGGTCTCCGACAGCGCCGGGGTAACGTAAGTGCTGGCATCCGTCCCCACCGGCGTGCTGGTATCGCCGGGCGATCCCTCGTACCACTGATAGTGCAGCGGAGCGGAGCCGGTAGCCGAGACACTCAGGGATGCAGTGGTTCCCGTGCAGATGTCCTGGCTTTGAGGGGAAACGATTATCTGTGGGGGAGCGCAGTCGCCCACCGAAAATTGCCGGATTCCGCTTTTGGTTTCTGTGGCGCCACATTCATTCAGGGCCGTGACACTCCAGTAGTAGACATTCCCTGCACTGACGGACACATCATAGGATGTCCCGCCAATATTGGCGAGAAGCGGTGGCGGCGAGGTAGCACCAAACATCAGGTCATAACTCACTGCGTTACTGGAGACACCCCAACGCAGATTCACTGTGGTCGTGCCATCATCAAGCGTGGCGCCATTGTTTGGGGAATACAAACTGAAATCGCCCGGCAACGGATCGACTGTAATCGTAGCCGCGGTGCTGTCGGCACTGCCACAGGAGTTGGTCACCCTGACCCAGTAAGCGGTTGTCGTCGCCAGGGGTGGAGTAAGGTAGGCATTGTTATCACTGCCCACGGGGGTGGAGGTATCCCCTGCATTTCCCTGGTACCATTGATAATGTAAAGGTGCTGTACCCGTCGCTGTCACATTCAGCGTCAAAGTCTCGCCTTCGCAGACAGTTGGCCCGTGTGGTTGAGTCGATATTGTGGGACCCTGGTTGAGGGAAATGGTGGCCGTGGCACTATCCACGGAGCCACAGCTATTGGATACTCGTACCCAGTAGTTCGTGGTACTTGTCAACGACGGGGTGGTGAAGGAATTGGAGTTCGTTCCGACCGGTGTGGACGTATTGCCCGCTGTCCCTTGGTACCATTGGTAACTCAAAGGAGTTGTGCCCGAAGCGGATACGCTCAGAGTGGCTGTATTCCCCTCGCAAATCGTCTTGGCCTGGGGCTGGGCGGAAATCGAAGGTCCCTGGTTGACCGTTATCGTCGCTGTGTTGCTGTCATCGCTGCCACAGCCATTGGACACGCGCACCCAGTAGGACGTGGTACTGCTCAATGTCGGGGTGGTGAAGGAATTGGAGTTCGTTCCGACCGGTGTGGACGTATTGCCCGCTGTCCCTTGGTACCATTGGTAGTTCAGGGGAGTTGTACCAGAGGCGGATACACTCATCGCGGCCGTACTACCAGCGCAAACGGGCTGACTCTGCGGATGGGCGGTAATAGATGGACTCTGGTTGACCGTGATAGCGGCCGTGGCACTGTCATCGCTGCCACAGCCATTGGACACGCGCACCCAGTAGGACGCGGTACTGGTCAACGACGGGGTGGTGAAGGAATTGGAGTTCGTTCCGACCGGGGTGGAGGTATCTCCGGAATTTCCCCTGTACCATTGGTAGCTCAGCGGTCCCGTACCGGTAGCCATCACCGAAAGTTCGGCCGTTTGTCCAGAGCAAATGGTTTGATTATTCAAATCCGTACTGATTTCAGGCGGTGTGCAGCTGAAACTATGATCAGCAGCTACAATGGTTATCTCGTCGATAAAGATGGTATTGGTAACCGAACTATTATTGCCGTACAAGGACACATCGCTGGCCCAGCCACCTCCAGTAAGTGGTGTGAAGGAAAAAATATCAGTCGCGCCTGTTCCTTGCCTCAGTCGACAGGTAGAGAAGTCCCAATCAATCTCCAGCGTAAATGTATACCAGGTATCGGTAGATAAACCAGAAATAACAAAATCGGTTTTCCCGTTTATTCGCGCCTCGAATAAGCTGCCCCCGCTTGAAAAAAAATGTATGGCAATCCCTTCATACGTGAAATAACCGGGAACTTGCCCGGAACTATTTCCCGCAGGAACATTGACATGAAAGGTCACTGTAGTGTCTTGCTGGAAAACGGTTCCACTGTAGTAAACACCTTGACACCAACCTGACTGTCCTTTTACCCGTACCGCTTGATCACCTACTGATACAGGATTACTGACCACTCTGATCAGACCATTATCCCCCCACGATGGATTAAATGTCCATCCATTCGGAGGTTGGTTGACCGTGCTGTCTTCGAAGCCGTCGTAAAAAAGAGCGTCAAAATTATGGCTGGCTGTATCTATTGAGATCTCGTCGAAATAGACCGTATTGGTGACTGAACTATTATTACCATACAAGGACACATCACTGGCCCAGCCACCGCCCGTATTTGGAGTAAAGGAATAGATATCCGTTGAATTCGAGCCCTGCATCAATCGACATTTTGAAGAATCCCAATCAATCTCTAGTTCGAATACATACCAAGTATCTGTGGACAATCCCGTAATGGCAAAGTCTGCCTGATGGTTTATGCGGGCTTCAATAGACGTTCCTCCATTCGAGAGAAAGGTTATGGCAATACCTTCGTAGATAAAATAACCGGGCTCCTGTCCGGCGGTATTTCCTGCAGGTACGTAAATATTAAAGGATACTTTTGTGTCTTCCTGAAATACCGTTCCGCTTTTGTATACACCTTGGCAAAAATATAGCTGCCCCTGTACCCTCAGTGATTTAGCACCAACTGAGACAGGTGAGTCCACTACTCTTGTCAGACCACTATCACCCCATGTTGAGTGGAAGGTCCATCCGCTCGGAGGCTGGTTGACCGTACTTCCTTCGAAGCCTTCATAGAAAAGTTGAGAAGCCGCCTCACTATAACCGATTCCGGCGTCCTCGGCGCTGTATAGCGTGGCTTGCAAACAACAAATCATGATCACCAGAGAAATGATAAGGACTCGTCTCATTTTAGCCTCCATATAGGAATTCACGTTCACTCACATTCCTTGACTTAAATTCAGTAGACATATCACGGCCCCACCGCCATCCAGATATACGACAAGCATGGGCTCATACTGCGTCGAAACCACGATCAACGATGTCTCCTTTTGCAAGCACCACCGGCTGGTGGAACAGCGCAGCGGCCAGGCAGTTTTCAAACTGGCCCGCCTGAAAAAAATATCTACTCCCTGCCCGTGCTCGAGGGACAGTGACGGGACACCAACTGACGGTACTTCGAGTTCCTGGCCGTCATCGACGACCCGACGGCCAAACGGTTCGACCTGGACCGCGGATCCACCCCGCGCCGCAACGAGGGGAGAAGTTACCGGGGTATCAAATTCTTCACCAGCCTGAACCAGCGGCTCCTCCTGGCTGTCTCCCGTGGCCAATACCTGATCAGCGGCTTTCGCTGCCAGGACCTCAGCTCCTGTTTCCCTGACCGAAGCCCCGGCTGGCTCTCGCGAAGCCGCAAGGGACTCCATGTTCATGGCATCATCCGCCGGGTTGGCCGCACATACAAATACTACCAGACGGCCTGGGGCAGACGAATCATCGCCACTGGACTTAGCCTCAAAGAATTCTTCCTCGTATCCCTGTTGACCTTCGATTCCAAATGATGATCCGAAATTCTTGTCCATTTTGAGAATGATTGAACTTGAAAGATACTCATACCGCAAGTGTCAAAATGCGACAAAGTGCGACAAAACGATCGCCGCAACCAATTTGAAAACAATCGGTTATTATAATGTGACATTCTGTCGGGCTGTGAAAGAGAGTTGACTTGCACCAGCCGGAGACGGGATGTCTCGAGTAATAGCACGACCTGTAGTTCACGACAGGAAGGACCACGCTACAATAATGCGGGTCTTCTCTTTTCGACAGCTTCGTTTTCGCACCGTGAACCTATCTTCATCTCTCTGAGGAGGTATCCGCATATAATGTTGGCAGATTTGGATGATCGCATTAATGGTGCTTCTGGTTCACCACAGCCAGTGGCTCTATCATTCAGTCTGCGGACTACTTGAATGGGCAACTCGATGATTCCTGTCCTCAACTGTCCGATATGCAGATCCCGGTTGTTCCGCAGTCATGCTCCTCGTCTTCTCTTGCCATTATGGGTGTATTTAATTAGAATCGGGTATCGTTGTAAAACGTCAATCTGTGCCAAAACGCGCCATGTCAGACCATGGGGTGGAATTCAGTCATGCAAAACCATAGTCAGGGGGGCTGGAAATGACGGAGCGACGGCGGCTGGAAACCTGGAAAGAGATCGCCGCCTATCTGGGCAAGGGCATCCGCACCGTCCAGCGCTGGGAAAAGCACGACGGGTTGCCGGTGCAGCGGGAAGCCGGCGGCCGCAAGGAGAGCGTCTATGCCTGGTCGGACGAGCTGGACGCCTGGCGGGCGGGGTACCCGAACCCGAACGGTGTCGAGCCGTCGGCGGGCGCCGCCCGCCCAAACGACGGTGATCACGCTGCGGCCGCCACACCACCGGGCCGCGGCGACCTTCGCAACCGGAAATGGCTGGTCCTGGTCGCGGCGCTGGGCGGCGTACTGGCCGTTTTCGCGGTGATGTTTTTTCCCGGACAGCCCACAGAGGATGATGTTCTCTTTTTCCGCTTTCGCAGTTATGACCGCAGCGGCCAGGTCGACATCTATAACGCCAACAATATCAGGATCAAATCATTCAGCTCGGGGATGATTGATTTCAGGAAAACCCTGCTGTCCGACAAGAACGAACTGCGCATGCTGAAGACCATCGATGTCGATGAGGATGGCTGGCAGGATATCGTCTATGCCGATCTGCACTATGAGTCCCAGAACAGAATCTACATCTATCTGCGCCAGGACATGGACACCGTTCAGCTGGCGCGATCCTGGTCACTCAGCGAAACCTTCCACTACGAAGGCGAACGCTTCGGCGATTTCGGCTGCGAGCAGATGATATGCGAGGACCTGAACGATGACGGCATCCCGGAAATTGTGGTGGGCATGAATTCCCATCCCCATTATCCGTCCCTGTGTCGCGTCTACGATCTGCAGGGCGCGGTCATCGCCAGCATCTATCATCCCGGCCGGCTAAGCAATCTCAAGGTATACGACCGGGATGCCGATGGTCGGAAGGAACTCTACGTCGCCGCCACCAACAATTTTCTGGCGGAGGAATTCAGCGCGCCCGTCATGTACGTTGTGGAGAATGACTGGGAAACCAGGGATCAGGAAGCGACCTTTTTCGGTGAGAACCGATCATTGGCCCCGGCGGTGACACCCGGTTTTCGGGTGATCTACGTTTGTCTCAAACGCGACCGGGTCCTGCCGTC
>JAFGRT010000002.1 GCA_016935015.1 Acidobacteriota bacterium
CCTGGCGACCTTGATCTATCAGCCCGCGGTGGAAGAGAATGCGACAGGCAATCCATCCTGACGGCCGGCCAAGGGAATTAACCGAGGAGCAGAAACCATGAAAAAGGGAATCGTATTGATCAATTTGCTGATGCTGCTTTGTATCGCGGCGTTGGGTTACAAACTTTCGACGGATTGGAGCGAATGGGAAAGCACGCATAATCAGGAATCCATCATGGAGCAGATCAAGGTCGAGGAACCTCAGATTGACATTCCCCTGGTGGATCTTCCCAAAAGTGCGGTGACACAGAGAGATTTGGCCCTCATTGGCGATCAGAATTTGTTTCACGAAGACCGCAACTTGAATCTACCGGAAGTAAAAAAAGCAGCGGAAACCGCAAAACCAGCCCTTCAGTTGCGGAATCGTCCGACCATCACCGGCTTTCTGCAGATGGGGGATACGCTCACGGCCCATGTGCTCACCAACACCGCCGAAGAAGGGACATCACGAAGCATGCTGCTCGCCAAGGGGGACACTTGGGAAGATCCCTGGGTTGTCGAGGATGTAATGGACGATCGGCTGATCCTCGTCGCTGGCGATACCCGGGAGGAGATTCTGTACCACGATCCCAATAAAAAGCGGGCCGACGCGCGCCGCACACCCCCCAAAAACCAGCCGTCCGGTGAACAGACATCGGTTGTAACCATCGGGAGCAGCACACCGGCCGGCGGCCGGCCCCCGACTGCGGCGCCGGCCAGCCGGGCCCCGGAGCGAAGCCGGACGATGCCGAACCGGGCTGCGGCCGCTTCCGCCCTGAAAAACCGGACCGCCCGGGACGGGATCGAAAGCGGCAACCGACTCTTCAGTTCCCAGCGTGGAAAGGGTTCGTCGAACCTGTCCCGGAGTTCCCGCAGCACCGGTCAAAGTCGCACCAGTCCATTCAGCCGCAGCCGATCCAGAAGCAATACCGATAGCGGCAAACGTTGAATCATCGGCGAAGGACTCGACGACGCCGTTCGCGGTCGCCTGAGTGTTCCTTTCCCTCATCAATCGATCATCGATTTCTGTTATTTCGTTCGAGGAGACGCCAACATGAGTAGAAGTTTTTTTACGAAAACATGGAGCAGCTGGCTGCTGGTTATCGTCCTGGCCCTTGCCGCCGGTTCGCCGATGGCCTATTCCGCTTTCGCCTCCACTCCGGAAAAACCCGCCCCGCAGGAGAAAGAAGACAAGACCAAAAGAGCCACGCGGGCCAAGCCGCCGCTGACCGCCGAAGAGATCAAGAAACGGCGGGAAGAATATCAGCGTCTGCGGGGCGCGCGGAATCCGCTGTCCTCTACCAAGGAGGGTACTCCTCCTGATAAATCCGCCAGCCCGGCAATTCCTGACTCCATCAGTGGAGAACCCGCCGCTCCGGCGACACCGGCCAATGCGGCCGTCCCGCCGGAAGCCACACCGGTAGCCGTTCCGACGCCCCCGGAGCAAACCCAGGAAATCCCACCCGCCGAGAAGATTGAACCACCGGCGAAAGCTTCACCCAAAGTCCGTTCCATCCAGCCCATCAAGCTGGATTACGATAACGCCGATTTGTACGATTTCATCAACGTGGTCGCCGATCTGCTGGAAATCAATTACATCATCGCCCCCGGCGTGCAAGGCAAGGTCACCATCAAAATGACCAAACCGGTACCCAGTGACGCCCTTTTTCCCATATTCATCGACATTCTCCGGATCAATGGCGTGACCATCGTGAAATCCGGCGATATTTATCATATTGTCCCGATCCAGGAAGGACAGAAATACCCATCCGAAACCATTCAAAAAGTCCAATCGGATTTTCAGATTACGGGCAGCGATCTTAGCACCTTTGTCATTCCCATCGAGTACATGCCCTCGGGCGATCTGGCCAAACTGCTGGAGCAATTCCAGACCGACAAAACCCAGATCATCAATCTGGAATCGCACAATATCCTGGTGATCACCGATTTCAAGGACAATGTCGTCAAACTGTTCAACATCATCCAGATTCTGGACAACGGTTATTTCGAAGTCAACCGCATCGAGATGGTCCAGATCAAGTTCAACAAGGCCGAGGACGTGTCCAAGGATCTGGAGGCTGTCTTCAATGCGGGCGGGACGGCCAGTGGGGTGAAATTCATCCCCATTGAGCGGCTCAATTGTATCCTGGTGGTGTGTCGGTCAGCCAAGGTACTGGAATCTGTGTATGAATGGGTGAACAAACTGGACCGGCAGGCCGTCCATGGCGTGGAAACCTTCGTGTATAAAGTGGAAAACACCACTGCCGTCAGCATCGCTGAAATTCTGGCTCAGCTCTTTTCCGACCAGGGAGCCCAGACCTCCGCCGTCGGCGCCGCTGCGAGCGGAGTCGCCACCGGCGAACGGGGAACGAGTTCGCTGCCGCCCACCAGTCCGCCCCAGCAGCAGTCCAATCTCAATCCGCAACTGCGCGGTACCCTGCAAGGCTCCGGTCTTGGACCCATTCAGGGACTCAGCGGCAATGTCAAGATTATCGTCGACGAACTGAACAACAACATTATCATTCAGGGCACCCAGGCCGATTACGAATTTTTGCTCCGCACCATCAGGAAACTGGATGTGCTGCCGCGGCAGGTCCTCATCGAGGCCAAAATTATCAGCGTTGAATTGAA
>JAFGRT010000042.1 GCA_016935015.1 Acidobacteriota bacterium
CGTGCCCTGTACCACCTTGGCCCACGGGTTCTTGGGCGTCAGGATGCCGCGCACGTTGGTGGCCGGGCCGGTGCCGGTGTTGGCCAGTGCGATCTCCACCGTGGCCTGGTCGCCGGCGTCGAGGATGGTGGCCCGCACGGGCAGCGGGGCCTCGGGCACGATGCCGTCAGGGCAGGCGGAGCTGATCACTTCGGCGTCGCCGGCCAGCTCCAGCTCGGCCGTGTTGGCGTGGCCCATCACGTTGTCCAGAAGGACCTGGGCACCATCCGCGCCGACATAGCGAAAGGCGAAACGGGCGTTGGTGGCGCCCGCCCAGGGGCTGAGATCGACTTCCGTGTAGATCCAGCGATCATAACTGAAAGCGGGGCCGATGTAGTCGTCATCGGACCAGACCAGTTCCCAGTCGGCCAGATCATTGACGCGGACGTAGACCTCGAAGTCGAATGTATCCAAATCGATAGCCCAGTAATAACTGCTCATCCAAAAAAAGCTGACGGAAAGGTTGGGAAAATTGGCCAGATTGATCTTTTGAGAGATCAGCCACTCATCCTGGGGTTCTAACATGTCATCCTTCAGGATGGATGCGCTGAATCGACCGTCGATGGCCCAGCCCTCACCGTATGGCAGCCAGTCCCAGGCGTACCAGGTATACTCCGGTGAATTCTCGTTTTCGATCCAGCGCCCCCAGTTGTGGGGGGGGACGCCATCTTCGAAGCGTTCCATGAGGACGGCATTGTCATCATAGGGATAGCCCACCGGCGGCGGCGGCGCCATCAGACCGGCGGCCTTCAGGCTTTTGGGGTGCTCATTGTTGACGACTCCCCGCGTGGCGGCCAGGGAAAAGCCCGCCAGCAGCACACTCATCAGGCAAAAAATAAAGAGTGTCTTACGCATACAAAACTCCTTGTTGTGGGTGAATATGCCATTATAGTTCGGGTTGTATTTATCTCGAAATATTGAATTTAAACCGCCAAACAACAGAATATAAAGAGATTATGCAGTTACTAATACAATGCCGGAAGTTGTGGAAATGCGTCAAACGCCCTGTTATTATGCGTAGTTCCATTGTAAAGGCAGGGTGTATTTACGTCAATGAAAAAAAAGAATATGCCCGTCAGCCAATGGGATTTCCGCCACTATACAAAAACAAGAGGGATCGGAGAGCGACGAAGGGCAGCCGGATTGCGGCTCTACCCGCTGTCTTTGGGGCGCGGTTGATTCGTTCCGGTGGCGTGATCGGCGGCGGACGTGCCGTCGAGATACGGCAGAAAAAAGATGAGGCTCATCCCCGGCAGCGTGGCCAGGAACGTGAAGCCAAAAAAGAGCGGGAAACCCAGCCAGGACGCCAAAAAACCGGAAAACACGCCGGCCATGGTGGCGCTGATGTTCATGATACCGGTGGCGATGGACATGTTGGCCGCCTTGTAGCGCGGCTTGCAGGTGCGCATGATGAATACCATGAAGACGGCGGTCCCCAGACCGGCGCCCAGCGCCTCCAGAATCACCAGCCCCGTCACCAGGGAAAAATCGGCCCGCTGCAGCTCGAGAGCGGTGGCGATATTCACGAAAGTGGAGGGTGCCACGACCCCGTTCTGGAACAGGCGGGCCAGCTGTTCACCTAACTCCGTCAACAGCAGGGTGCGGGCGTGCAAGATATGTTCGTAGTATGAGGCCAGAAACATGTAAAAAAGGTTCAGGATGTTCTGGCTCAGCACCAGCGGCCAGATGACCCGGCGCAGGCCGAAGCGGGAGATCAGGCCGCCGCCCAGTAGACCGCCGGCGATGGAGGCGGCGATGCCGAACGTGCCGCAGGCCAGGGCGAATTCATCCGGGGTGATGCCGATATCCCGAAAGAACGGATAACGCATGTTGAGGAGAAAGGACTCCCCGGTGCGGTAAAAGACCAGGAATGCCAGGATGACGCCGATGCGGGGCTGGTCCAGGTAATCGACGAAGGCCAGGGCATAAAAAGAGTTCGACGCGTACAGCTTGGCCTTGAGGCGCCGGATGTTCAGGGCGAGGGCGATAAGAACGAGCAGCAGCAGAAGGGTGATCAGCCCCGGCACATTGAGCTGACGGAACAGCGGCGCCATGGCCGCGGCGGGCCCGGCGAACACGCCGGCCGTCTGCAAGTACCAGATCACCCCGGCCAGCGCGCCGCCAATCAACAGCACCAGACCGTTCCGCCGCTGCCGGATCAGGCCGAGCAAGGCCGCGGCCGACCGCCGCGGCGTCTCGATACGCGGCAGCCGCCAGGCATGAAAACAAAGGAGCCCCCCCATGATCAACGCTGCCAGCAGGAAAGCCTCCCACCAACCGGTCAGACCGTAGATAAAGAGAATCCCGCCGTCCACCGTGATCATGGCCAGGCGATAGCTCATGGCCTGAAAGCCGACGAAGCGGGCCTGTTCCGTCTTGTTCAGAGCTTCCAGATAGAAGCCGTCGATGGCGATATCATGGGTGGCCGATAAAAGGGCTGTGAACAGGAACAATCCGGTCATGACGGGCAGCACCTGGGGGAAGGTCGAGGTGACGGCCATGACGGCGATGATGGTGGCCAGGCAAATCTCCATGAACAGGAGCCAGCGCCGCTTGGTGCTGAATTCGTCGACGAACGGCGCCCACAGGAACTTGAAGACCCAGGGCAGGCCGAACAGGGAGGTCAGGCCGATGGCCTGGAGACTGGCACCGCTTTCCTTGAAGTAGATGGTGGAGAGATAGCGGACAATGCTGTAGGGGAAGCCCTCGCCGAAATAGGTGGTGGCGATCCAGGCGCGGGACCACCAGTGGGGGGCCCGCTCGGGAGAAGAAGCGTTCATAGACGGCTACCTCGGCGCCAACAGGTCAACGGACAGGCTCATCCACGTCCTCGATGGTCAGAATACGGATCTGCCCGGCCGGTGCAAAAAAGAAATCCTCATGATAATCTTCCCGTTTGCTCAGCACTTTGAGTAAATTCTCCCCATTGAGGGGAATTTCCGACAAACGATAGTTGGCTGAACTGCCCCCCAGGGTATGATGGATGACGTCGGGCACTAGGAGCACGATTCTCTTCATGGGATGATCTCCCTCCGTGATTCGGTCAAACGACCGGTCCCGCCGGGCTGTTCATGGCCGACCCGGGAAGAGCCGGCCACGGCGGCCCCAACCGGTAACCGTAAAAATACTGGAATGGGACCTCGAACGCTCAGACGGCAGCAACGCCATTTTCGACCGCCCCGCTATTTCCGTGGAAAGGGGAGCCGATCCTTCCAGTGCAATGTCGGTTGAACCCGGTTCAGATAGTCGATCAGGGCGATGGTGATCTGCACGGTCTGGATGGTGGCGCCCATATCCCAAGTGGGATCAAATTCGTCGTCGGGCGTATGATAGGCCCCTTCGAAAAAATCACGCAGCCAGTTTTTACCGGAAGGATAGTCCTCCCCGGCGGAAAGCCAGATGCCCGGAATTCCCTCGCGGGCAAAGCTGAATTGATCGGACCGGTAGAACCAGCCGTGTTGAACCATGGAGAAATGGGAATAGGCCAGTTGCTTTTCCTGCAGGACCGGCAACAGGCAATCCTCGAGGGAAGAGTATTTGGCGCCGACGGCGATGATATCCCGCGCGGCCTCGCCCACCGGCGTCGATTCGAAGTTGATGTTGGCCATGACCGCACCGGGTTCCAGGTTGTCGACAAAATATTGGGAGCCCAACAATCCCGCTTCTTCCGCTTCGCAGGCCAGAACGATGACCGGGTACCGAAGCGACGACTGATTCTCCTTGAGGATTTTGGCTGAAAGCATCATGGCGGCGACAGCGGCGGCGTTATCCACGGCGCCGTTGAAAATCTGGTCGCCAACCAGGGTGGGATTTACACCCAGATGATCGATGTGCGCGCTCAGCGCAATGGCATTATTTCGTTCGGTGGAGCGGGCGGCGGGAATAAAGCCGACAACGTTGCGCGTCTTGAATTCCCGGGCGCGTTGCTGACCGGAGATCTCCATGGTCAGGGGCAGGTCTATGGGCGTAAAACCGGGGGTTACAGAGCGCCGGTACAAATCATCGAGATGGATCCCCGCGTCGAGCAATCGCCGGCGAAGGGTTTCTTCGCGAATCCAGCCCCGAAACGAAAGTGTGGACTGGAGAGACTCAGAAAGGTAGAGTCGCTCACCGGTCCACGAGTTGTGGACCACATGCCAGCCGTAACCGGCGGATTCGGTGGTGTGGATGAGCAGGATACCGGCCGCCCCCTGCCGGGCGGCCTCCTCGATTTTGTATGTCCAACGGCCGTAATAGGTCATGGCCGGACCCTCAAATTTCGCCGGATCTTCCGGATGGGGATCATTCACCCGTACCAGGACAATCTTGTCGCGTACGCTGTCGGGTGGATAGTCGTTCCACTGCCAGTCTTCGGCCACGATACCGTACCCGGCGAACACCAGCGGGGCCTTGACGTCCACGGCCGCGCGGCTGTCGGAAAAACCGCCGGCCGCCTCATCGGGAAAAGACAGGGGATGTCCACCCAGCCGGATATCCAGAGATGTGTTGGTCAGCCCGGTTAGGGAGAATTCCTGAAAATAATCCTCGCCATAGGGCTCGATATCCCACAGTTTCAAAAGGCTGGCGATGTAGCATTCCGCGACCTCGGCACCGGTGGTTCCGGGTGCCCGCCCGGCGAGATGATCCAGACTGAGGAACTCGACGATACTTTGCATCTGCCGCCTGGAAACGATTGTGTCCGCAACCATGTCTTTTTCGGCGGCCGGCATGGCCGTCGTCATCATCATCGTCACCCCCCAGACCAGGACAAGCAAGCGAAACGCGTACATAAGCACCTCGGGAACGAAAAGATAACTCATTGTAACAAAGAGAATGTTTTCAGGGCAAGAAAGTCTATGGAAAACATGCGGGGGCAGACCCTGTTTCTGTGAAAGCGGGAAACTTGCGGTTGGAAATCATTCTGGCGTTGCATTCCGGAAGAGGGTCCGCTATGGTACGGAAGATCATTGTGTGAAACACGGGAAAAAATGGGAAATACCCAATGCACTGTTTTGAGGGAAATGTGAGCCAACTACTTCGGTTTTGGGCCGGCCTGACAGGGGATGTCCGAGCGGTATTGATGATCTTTGTCATTATTTTCTTTGGGTTACTGGTGGAGTCCTTGACGACGCAGGCGTCGGCGGCGCCAACGAAGGAAGCCGGCGATGGCGCCCCGAAGGAGGAGAGCCGGCTCTCGCGGGGAGTTCGGCGCAATGAATTCGCGGTCTGGGGCGGCATGTCACCGCACGCGACGGCTGTTTTCGGCGGGTTGCGTCCGGCGGAAACAAAAGACCGTCAATTCTATATTCTGGCGTTGCGTTATGGCCGTCTCATAGGGTCGTGGCGGCATCTCGATCTGCAATACGTTGCCGATTTTTTCCCGGCGGCTGTGGCGGCCGATACGGTCGTGACCCGGGCATATCCGCCCGAGGATTCGCGGGCGCGAGGGAACGTTTACGGGTTCGGGGTTTCGCCGCTGGGCGTCAAGGTGATGTTTCGGCCACGGAGCCGGTGGCGCCCCTATGCCGGCGCCAATGGCGGATTCCTTCGTTTCCGGGAGCCGGTGCCGTTGCCACAGTCGGAAAAATTCAATTTCACCTTCGAGATCGACGGGGGAGTGATGTTTGCCGGTAAAACCCGATACTCCTGGTTCGGCGGGGTGAAGTTCCATCATCTGTCTAACGGCGGTCGCAGTCCGACCAACCGCGGAATGAATACTATCCAGCTTTTTTTCGGTGTTTCTTTCTGGCGATAACGTGGGGAGGGAAGCCGGTGAAACTGGCGACGGCAATCATGCAGGACGGGGAACGGGCGGTGCTTGCCCGGGACGGCGGCGCTGTGACCGTACAGGACCTGAACCGGCAACTGGGTACGGACTGGCCGGAACGAGTGGATGAACTCATCCGCGCCGGCAAAGTGGCCCCGCTGACGGATTGGCTGCGGCTTCATCCGACGCTGGACGCTATGGTCCGGCCGTCCATACCGGCGGCTGACCTCCGGTTCGGTCCCCTCTATCGCCGGCCCGGGAAAATTTGGGGTATCGGCCTGAACTATGCCGACCATGCCGCCGATCTGAACGAGCGTGTGCCGGCGGATTTTCCGGGCAGTTTCCTGAAGCCGGCCACGAGTATCATTGGCCCCGGCGACGCCTTCCAGATTCCGGTCCAGTCCCAGCGAACCACGGTGGAAGCGGAACTGGGGATCATCATCGGCCAACGGTGCCGGGATGTGCCGCGTGCCCGCTGGCGAGAGGTCGTGGCCGGATTCACCCCCATCCTCGACGCCACCGCCGAGGATATCCTGCGGCTGAATCCGCGGTACCTGACACTGTCCAAATCCTTTGACACATTTTTCAGTTTCGGCCCCCTGCTGATCACGCCGGACGAGATCACTAACATCGAGACAGTGATGGTTAGCACGGTGCTCAATGGCGAGGTACGGGCAACGAATCAGGTGGCCCGCATGACCTATCCGCCCGATTTCCTGATTGCATTCCATTCCCGTGTCATGACACTGGAACCGGGCGATATCATCTCTTCGGGAACACCCGGAGCGGTGCCGGTCTGTCATGGTGACAGGGTGGAATGCCGTATCAGTGGCTTTCCGCCCCTGGTCAATGCCGTGCAGGATCTGAAGATAACGGGCGTTTGACTTGACCAACAGGAGGAGTCCATGGCTGTAAGGGAAGGTGCGTGGGATTGTCCGGTCTGCGGCCGGACGGGGATACGCGGTTCACAGAAATATTGCGGCGGTTGCGGTCATCCGCGCGGGAATGACGTCCGGTTTTACCTGCCGGAGGATGCACCGGAGGTCACCGCAGCGGAGGAACTCGCCCGGGCTCAGGCCGGGCCGGACTGGATCTGTGCCTATTGCGGCGCCGATAATCCCGGAACGGATGGTTTTTGCAGCGGTTGCGGAGCGCCACCGGATGACGGACGGCGGCGTGAGGTCCGAGAAATCCGCCCGGATCAGCCGGCCGATGCGCCACCGCCGGTTATGCCGGCCGCGGCGTCATCGCGGCGATCCAAAGGCTGGTGGATCGGTTGTGCCGGTTTGTTGGCCCTGATCCTGCTGGTGGCGGTGATCCTGTTTCTGGTTTTCCGGCCGCGATCGGCGGAACTCAAGGTAGAGGGACACGGTTGGCAGAGGACCATGTCGGTGGAGGCTTTCCGTACTCTTGCCGAAACGGGCTGGCAAGGAGAAATTCCGGCCGATGCCCGGATTCTGGCCCGGAGCCGCCAGGTCCGCAGCCACCGACAGGTGCAAGTCGGCACGGAGCGCCGGGAAAAAGTGGTTACCGAGCGGCGGCAGGCCGGGACTCGAAAAGTGAAGGTCGGGGTGAAAGATCTGGGCAACGGCTATTTCGAGGATATCTACGAAGATCAGCCGGTCTATGAGGATGTACAGAAGACCGTCACCGTCGAGGAGCCGGTCTATCGGGAGGAGCCGGTGTACGCAATTCAGATCCGGTATGAGGTCGACCGCTGGATCAAGATCCCGGACAAGACCGCCGGCGGCCGCGGCCGCCAGGCCCAATGGCCGTCCCTGGCTGACAATGAACGAGCGGTGCAGCGGAAAGCTGCGTACACGGTCTTTTTTCGGGACGCTGACGGGGACACCTACGAATACCCGGTTCCCGACGAAGCGACGTGGCTGTCGTTCCGCGAGGGGGAGCGCTATGTGGCCGCAGTGATCAAGCCGACGAAAAAAGTGAAGGCCATCGAGAAAAAAATCGGTCGGTGACGGACCGAGCGCCCCGTGTGAAACGGAGTGAGCCATGATCAGTGAAGCGCAGCAGGAACGGAAATTTCTGGATTTCCGTCAAGCCTTTCCCGCCTATTCCCAGGGAATTTACGTCAATCATGCCGCGGTATCGCCCGCGGCGGTATTCGTGCGGCAGCGGATGATGGATTTTTGGCAGCGCCGGGCGAATTTCCCGGTGGACATCTATCCGGAGCTGCAGGAAGGGCAGCTCCACTTCAAGGAGCAGATCGCCCGAATGATCCATGCTGAAGGTGCGGAGAACATCGCCTGCGTGGAGAATACCAGTACCGGCCTCAATATGGTGGCCGGCGGCCTTGAGTGGAAAGCAGGTGATCGCATCCTTCTGAACACCATGGAGTTTCCAGCCAACGTCTACCCCTTTCTGAACCTTCAACGTCAGGGCGTGATGGTGGATTTTATCAACCCGGAGGCGGGGGGTCTCACTCTCGACCGTATCGTTGAGAGGGTGCAGCCGCGCACCCGCTTGATCAGCATCAGTTTTGTCCAGTTCCTCAATGGTTTTCGGGCGGATTTGGCCGCGTTGGGCCGGTTCTGCCGGGCGCAGGGGATCCACCTGGTCGTGGACGCCATCCAGGGTACCGGAGCCATCCCGTTGGACGTCCAGTGTTGGGGGTATCGATGCCTTGGCCACCGGCGGCCACAAGTGGCTGATGTGGCCCATGGGGACGGGTTTTCTGTATGTCGCCCCCCACCTTCTTCAAAAAATGGTTCCTGCCCAGGCGGGATGGCTGTCGGTCAAGGACAGCTGGAACCTGTTCGACTATCGCCTTGATTTCCTGGAGTCGGCGGAAAAATTCGAGGGCGGAACACTGAACTGGCTGGGTTTCTATCTGGCGCGGGAAATGTTGACACGTTTTCTGGAACTGGGAGTGGAGAACATCTGGCAACGGATTTTCCGGCTCACGGAGCAGTTCCTCCACGGGCTGACAGCCTTGCCGGTATATGTGGTGACGCCTCCGGCGCCGGAAAGCCGTTCAGGAATTGTGTCCTTCCGGGTGGGAAATCCGGAGGGTGTGATGCATGTCTTGACCACCAACCGGATTTTGGCATCCCTGCGAGAGGGCGTTGTCCGCTTTTCTTTCCATTGCACCAACACCGCCGATGATGTCCGGCGGATCCTCGACGTTCTTCGCGACCAGGTGGATATCATTCAGCCATGGGTGGAGTGAGGCCGGCCGTTTCCTCGGCGGGTGGTTGCAAGGAGAACGCGCCCGGATCCTTGCCGAATAATTTCAGAAAAATAAAGAGGAAGGTCACACTGATCGCGAGGGAGATCAGAGGCGGGATCCCGTATCCGGCGGGCAGATAACCCATAATACAGGCGGTGACGCCGGCCAACGCCGCATACGGGAGCTGAGTACGGACATGATCGATATGATCAGAGCCTGAAGCCATGGATGACATAATTGTGGTGTCGGAGATGGGAGAGCAGTGGTCGCCAAACACGGAGCCGGAGAGAACGGCGGCAACCGTGGACAGAAAAACCGATTCGGCGATGATACCGGGAAGCCCCTGCACTTCAGCCAGCTGGAGGGACAAGGGCAGGACAATGGGCACCAGAATGCCCATGGTGCCCCAGGACGTGCCGGTGGCAAAACCAATGAAAGCGGCGATCACGAAGGTCATCAGTGGCAGAAGGTGGGCACTGAGCAGATCCTTGGTGATGAAAGCGACGAATGAGGCGGTCTTCAGTTCCATGCAGATGCTGGTGAGGGACCAGGCCAGTACCAGGATGATCATGGCGATGGTCATGGATTTCAGGCCGGTCAGCCATGATTCCACCACGGTCCGCAAATCCAGCAGGCGCTGGACCAGCACCAGGCCGGCCGCCACGAACACGCCGGTGAAGGACCCCCACATCAGCACCTTCAGGCTGTTGGCGGCGCCGAAAATATTGCTAAGTGACGCGTCGGAGCCGGCCGTGCCGAGGGCAGCGCGGCCGTCGATGTATAGCCCGACGATGATGACAACGATGACGGTGACGATGGGGATCACGGCATTGTACCAACGCGGCGGGACGTCATCCGCCGCGGCGATGGCATTCAATTCATCATCCACCAGAGGGACAGCCGTGTCGGCGAGCAGTTTGCCGGTGGAGCGCGCCCGCTGTTCCGCCTGCAGCATGGGTCCGAAATCACGCTGCAGGGTGGCGATGAACAGGACCATGAGAATGGCCAGAAAGGGATAAAAATTGTACGGCAGGGCGCTGATGAATGTGTGAAAGCCATCGACGGACGGTAGATTCAGGTCATTGATCAAGCCGATTTCAGTGCCAATCCAGGTGGTGATGACGGCAATGCAGGTCACGGGTGCCGCGGTTGAATCCACGATGTACGACAGTTTTTCCCGGGAGATTTTCAGGCGGTCCGTGAAGGCGCGCATGGTGTTGCCCACCAGCAGGGTGTTGGAATAATCGTCGAAGAAAATCAACAAACCCATGAACCATGTAGCCGTCTGTGCGCTGCGGGGTGTACGGGCGTAACGGGCCACCAGATTGACGATACCGTAGGTGCCGCCCGCCCGGGAGATAATACCCACCATACCGCCCAGCATCAGCGAGAACACCAGAATCATGAGGTGATCGATGTCATTGAGCGCGCCGATGATCACCGTGTCGGCCAGACGGTAAAAACTGGTAATGGGATTGAAGTCATAAATGAAAAAGGCACCCAGCCAGACACCCACCAGCAGGCTGAGAATCACCTGGCGCGTAATGAAGGCCAAGAAAATGGCCAGCAACGAGGGGAGGATGGTCAGAATGCCCGGAATCAGTTCGATTTCTCGTTGGATTCGCGCTTCACCAATGGTGAAGACCAGCGCTTCCCGGCCGGTTCCGCTTAAGACAAGATCCGTGAAAAGGACATGGAAACGATCGGAAGTGATCGCGCCAGTCCGTTTTAGAATCCGCTCATGACCCGACATGTATTCCAGCACGACCGGGGTTTCGACCGGCAATGGCTGGTTCAGGGTAATCTCGAAGTCGATGGGAATGTCCGACAACGCGACTGACGGGCAGCTGCGAATCGGATCGGCGGTGGGCGGAGCAGTGGAGACGTCGGCGAATGCCGGAACTGCCAGAACCGAAGTGATGACAAGTAAGCCACCAAGAAGGAATCGAATACTCAAAGGATGCTCCGCCTCACAGAAACAACTTCGCCGAGGTTTGCGGGAGACAGGACAATTCTACCGTCAGTTGGTCAGTTTTTCAAGTTTGGCAAGGTGCTCAATCAAGATTTTCAGGCCCCGCCGGTCAAAGGCGATCTTGACTTTCCGTCCGAGCTTGGAGTTTTCAATGCGGACCACCGTCCCCTCGCCGAAGGTGTGGTGGCGGACCCGATCTCCCGAGCGTAGGGAATTCGCTCGGCCAGCCGATGGTGCGGGGGGGGCGGGGGAAGGCTTTGAGAGAGGGGGGGCCGCCGACGGACCAGCGTCGGGGGCGGCAATCCGAGTGACGATTCGGGATGATTTCTCCTGTGGGACAGGTGATGATTTAGACTTGCCGGCGAAGAAGGCGGTGATCTCCTCGGGTGTGTCGAAGGTGGTGTAGCCGCTTTCCCTGAGCTTGATGGGCGGCGTCCCCTGTCCGGTCCGGGAACGGGTGAAGGAGAGACGTTCCCAGGGTTGCAGCCGCTGCAGACATTCCTCGGGAATCTCGGTCAGAAACCGGGACGGTTTGACCTGCTCCGACCGTTCCTGGTTGAAGCGGTGGCGGTGCCGGCTATGACTGAGCGCCAACCGTTTGCGGGCGCGGGTCATCCCGACGTAACAGAGGCGGCGCTCTTCCTCCAGGGCTTCCGATGATTCCTGGGAGCGGGAATGGGGTAGAAGGCCTTCCTCCAGTCCAACGACGAACACGACGTCGAACTCGAGCCCTTTGGCACTATGCAGCGTCATCAGCGCCACCCGGACCCCGCCCAGGTCTTCGTCGCTGCTGGTATGAAGGGACACGTGCTCCAACAGGGTGGACAGGGTGCCGCCTTTCTGGCTGTGCTCACCGGCGAACGTGATGAATTCATGGATGTTGTCGGTTCGGGATTCCCAGTCAGGATCTTTCTGGGTTTTCAGGTATTGGGCATAACCCGATTTTTCAAAGACCTGCCGGACCAGAACATCCAGCGGTTCGGTTGGGACGGCCTCCCCCAGTCCGGCCAGGAGTTCCCGGAAAGCGGCCAAGGACGTCCGGGCACGAACATTGAGAGTCTGTCCGTCCAGTTCTTGTTGGAGCGCCCGCCAGAGACTGGTATTCAGGGCGGAGCCCCGGTTAATCAGATAGCGGACGGTTTTATCGCCGATCCCGCGCGGGGGCATGTTGAGACACCGCAGGAAAGACATGTCGTCATCCGGATTGATCAGCAGCTTGAGATAGGAAACCATATCCTTGATTTCCTTGCGATTGTAAAAGCTGAGACCCCCCATTAATTTGTAGCGGATGGAACTGGAACGGAGAGAATCCTCCAGCCGGCGCGATTGAAAATTGGTCCGGTACAGCACGCCGATGGTGGCGTCGAACTCGGCGAGCAGGAGATCCTGAATGGAACGGGCGACCCAACCGGCCTCCTCGGCTGGATCCTGGGCTTGAAAAAAGGCGATGGGGATGCCCTCCTCGTTTTGGGTCCACAGTTTTTTCTCCCGTCGCAGGGCATTGTGGGAAGCCAACATGGATGCAGCCCGCAAAATCAGGCGCGTGGACCGGTAGTTCTGTTCGAGTTTGAATACCTTGCAGCCGGGGTAATCTTTTTCGAAGTAAAGGATGTTGGACAGGATCGCGCCGCGGAAACCGTAAATAGCCTGGTCCTCATCGCCGACGACACAGATGTTTTGGTGATGGTCTGTGAGGTGGCGCACCAACCGGTACTGGGGCGGATTGGTGTCCTGAAACTCATCCACGAGTATATAGCCGTATCGCTGGTTCAGTCGGCGCCGCACATCGGGGAATTGCTGCAGGATCTGATTGGTTTTGAGGATGAGGTCATCGAAATCCAGGGCATTGGACCGTTTCATGGATTGTTCATAGGCTGAATACGCCCGTTGGATGTCTTCCATACCGGGATAATGATTGGCCGACAGGTATTCCGTCGGTGAGATTGCCTGGATTTTGGCCTGGCTGATGCGAAACTTGATGTAGTCGGTGGCGAAAAGTTTCTCGTCGATCTTGAGTTGCTGGCAGATATTCTTGATGAGGCGCTTCTGGTCGTCGGCGTCATAGATGGTGTAATCGGCCGGATAGCCCAGGCGGCCGATCTCCTGTCGCAAAAAACGGGCACAAAAGGAATGAAAGGTACAGACCAGCGGGCCGCGACCTTGGTGTGAAATGAGTGCCGCGAGGCGATCCTTCATCTCAGTGGCGGCCTTGTTGGTGAAGGTCACCGCCAGGATACGGTCGGGCGGATAGAGATCCCGGGCGAGCAGATGGGCGACCTTGTAGGTGATGACGCGCGTTTTGCCGCTGCCTGCCCCGGCCACGACGAGCATGGGGCCACGAGTATACTCGACAGCCGCCTTCTGATCAGGATTCAGCTGGCTCAGAAAATCCATATCCAGGGGCTCCTTTACTCCTCAACCAGGAAATGAAAGTGAATTTCGAGATAGGGGTCCCGATAGGCGGGCGGCAGCGGGGGGAAAGGAGCCGAACGATTGAGACAGGCTTCGGCATCACCATCGAAGGTACGGTTACCCGATGAGCGGTATACTTTCTGATAGTTCACCGCACCGTTCCGGTCGCACTTCAGAACAATGATGGTCTTGCTGCCGGCAGCGGCCATTTCCCCGGAGGACTGCCAGTTGGCGTTGACTTTGGCGATGACTCGTTGTTGATATTCCGTGTCGGTGAAGGAAGAGCTGAAAAAAGCCTTGATTCGAACCTGCGCGGCCAGGGCAGCCGCCATGGTTAGACAGAGCAGCAACAGACTGCCGGATACTTTGCGCCATAATGTATTCATGTTTTCCTCCGCCGGTGCGGCCTTCGGCCGACACTCATCAGGTAAGATGAGGAAAAACCGGGAAAATCACAAAAAATGTTCCCGGTCATGAAATCCCGGACCGTTCCGGAACCGGCAGCAGTGGATGCCGGCCACGCGGGGTTCGTCAGGCTCAGGGGCCGCTGTCCACTATGGAGCCGACCGTCTCGCCACAAACCGCCCGGCGGATATTGCCGGGTGTCTGAATGTCGAACACAATGATAGGCAGGTTCTGCTCGCGGCACATGGCGAACGCCGTCTGATCCATGACGCGGATGTCCCGGGCAATGGCTTCGTCGAAGGACAGGTGTGGAATAAATTTGGCCGACGGATGCTTCTCCGGATCCTGCTCGAATATGCCGCGCACCCGGGTGGCCTTCAGGACCGCTTCACAGCCCGATTCCAGCGCGCGCAACACTGCCGCAGAGTCCGTGGTGAAAAAGGGATTGCCCGTGCCGCCGCAGAAGAGAACCAGCTGGCCGGCGGAGAGGAACTGGCGGGCGTTTTGTGCGGTGGCGAGGGTCGAAAACTGGGGTAGATGGAACGGAGACAGAATCTGTGTGGCGCAACCCTTGCTGCGCAGAGAGGAAGCAAGGAGCAGGGCGTTGATCACGGTGGCCATCATGCCGGCATAGTCGCCGGTTATCCGCTCCACTCCCAAAGCAGTGCCGGTTTGGCCCCGAAAAATATTACCACCGCCGATCACAATGCCCAGCTGGGCACCCAGGCGGGAGACCTGAGTAATCTCCTCGCTGAGATAATCGAGGAATCGAGTGTCATGGGGGGCGGTGCCACTGCCCAGCAACGATTCACCGCTGATTTTTAGCAAAACCCGCTGGTATTTGAGTGATGCAGGGTTCATCATCGACTCCCATCGTCAAGAGATCCGGCTCGTACAACAGACCCGGCCGCTTCCCGGCGAGGACTATTTCTTGCCGCGCGCTGTCTGCAGCAAATTGCCCGCCACGTAAGCGGCCATCATCGGGTTGGCAGCCAGGCGCCGCTTGCAGTAATTGGTGGCGTGTTTCCATTTTTCGGCAAAGGGCACATACAGCCGAACCGTTATCCCCTTCCGGATCAGTTCGTCGGTGATTTTCTGGCGGGGAACACCCATCAGCATCTGTATCTCGTATCCATTCTTGCTGATATTGAGTTTGTCGGCTAATTCCAGGGAATCCCGGATGAGCCACTCCTCGTGGGTGCCGATTTCGGGATAATGCCCCTCCTTAAAAAGAAGCTCCACATGCTCGAGCATTTTCTTTTTCATGTCGTTCTTGTGTTGCAGGGCGATCTCCCGGGGCTCGTTATAAATGCCGATGCAGATGCGGATCCGGGCATTGAGTCCTTTCAGATCGAGAATATCCTGGTCCGTTCGGAACAGCCGGGACTGCAAGACGGTTCCCAATGTCGGGAAATCCGGCTTCAACGCCTTGTAAATATTCAACGTAAGATCGGTAAAATGATGGTCTTCCATGTCGATGGTGACGGGAATGGCATATTCTTCCGCTGCTTCGATGATTTTCCGGATATTTTCCCGGCAGGTGGCCTCGTCCCGGTGACTGCCGAGTTGGGTGGGTTTCAGGGAGATGGTGGAGAATTTTTGTCGGCCCAGTTCCGCTATGAGCCGCAGGTAGACATCGATGGTGTATTCCACCTCCTCGTCGCTTTCCAGCTCCTCGCCCAGGAGGTCGATCGTGGAACAGACCTGGCGCGAATCCCAAAAATCCTTGGCGGTTTGGATGGCAGACGTGATGCTGTCACCTGCGATGTAGGGTTTGGCGAAAACCTTTACCAGTGGGCCGGGAGTCAGATTGACGATGAATGATTTGATACCCATGTAATAACTCCTTGGTCGGGGATAAAAATCACGGAGCAGCTGTAACCAACCATCATAAGCTTTTTGCGGAAATCTTCAAGTGGTTTTGTCATTTCCGGCGGCGCAAACCGGACGTTCGACACATTTGTCGAAGCTGCCTCCAAAATTTCCGAACCGGCGGCAGGACACAGAACGACTTTTTCTTTTATCGCCGATAGTTACCATATTCCGGAGGCATGGGTACCGGCGGCTTGATTTGGCATCGATTATGCCTTCATCCGAGGTGAAGTGTGATTGCTATCTTGCAGGAGGTATTCATGAGATATGGAATAATCTTGGCGCTGATCGTCGCCGTCGGATTCTTGTGGGTTCTCCCGGCCACCACCCCGGAGACCCAGGCAACCACCGCCAAGACCGAAGTCAAGTCACAGGAAGCCGAGACGGCCACTGACACCACGCCCACCCCTCGCGGACCGCGTTACAAGGACGAGAACCGGAATGACGTCTGCGATCACCGGGAATCCGGCAATCCGCAAGGCCGGATGTACCAGGGCGGTCGCCAGGGGAAGGCGGCGGGACCGGGACAGGGCCTGAACCGGCCGGCCGGCGCAGGACAACAGTGGCGGTTTGGACGCGGCCGTTGCTGCGGTTGGGGGCGCGGCCGCGGGATGGGTCGTGTCGGCATGGTCCAGGGGCAGGGAAATGCTGTCCCGGGAAGAGGACAGGGCATTCAATTGCGCAAACGGGATGGCTCCTGCCTGACCCAGACCGAGAGCAAGGAAGAAAACCCGCCCGAAATCAAGTAAACCCGCTGTCAAAAATGTATGGATGATTGCTGCAGGCGGCCGGATCCGGCCGCCTGCTTGCATCTGGAGATCTTTTTCTCCCGATAGGTTGCCAGGAACCGGAAGGGACCATCCGGTAAGAGTGATCCGGGAAATTGGGTGTATAATCTGATTTCAGACAGTATCCGGGAGATGGAATGTTCTGGTGCTTAAAACGGCAACGATATGTTTTTCTTTTTTGGGGGCTGCTCCTGGTCGGCGCGTGCCGGGAAGAGGGGATCCGTTTACGCCGGGCCGAACCTGTGGAGATGACCGCTGTACCCCCTGTCCGGCACCGGAGTTCACCCGCGCAGGCACTGCTGGCCATGGATTTGGCCGCTCCTTGTCTGGCAGGAACGCAGACTGTTCCCAGTGAGCTGGCAGCGGCATATCGTCTCATTCGGCGGGGGGGGCTGCTGCCGGCGGAAAACCGGCTGGAGAAAACCCTCCGGCTGGAGACCACCGGAGAACTGGTCCAGCCGGCCATCAACCTCCTGGGTGAACTTCTTTTCTACCGGCAACAGTGGGAGCAGTTTCTCGAGTATGCACCGCGTTATGTCGGCATGATTGCGAATGATGTCCCCCTGGCGAAGGCCTACCGGGCGTATCCTCCGGAGCGCCGGCAATGGGATGAAGCACCCGTCACGGTGCCTTTGCGTGCCGGAGTAACCGGCGCGCCGCAGATCGAGGTCGCTGTCGGCGGTAAAAGCGAGTGGTTCTGGTTGGATACCGGCACCGGCATCACCGTGCTTTCGCAGCGGACCGCCCGGCAGCTGGGAGTGACGACGGCAGGTGATGAAACGGCCGAGGCCGCCACGGCCACCAGCCGGAAAATCGTCGTCCGTCCGGCCGTCATCCCGCGGCTGGAGGTAGGGGGAATCAGTCTCGTCCATCATCGTGCCGTCATCGTGGCCGACGAGGATCTGACCTTCCGCTTCAAACGGACGCCCGCTGAGGTGCGGATCCGGGGGATCCTCGGCTGGAATTTCATTCGCCAGTTCGCGGTCGCCATCAACGTGTCGCGACGCGAAGTTATTCTGCGCCGGAGTGAACATACGGAACAGACGGGCGGCAATCTTTTCTGGCTGGGGTATCCTGTTGTCCAGGTGAGGTCGCCGGCAGGGGAGGTATTGTATTTCGGGCTCGATACCGGGGCAGAGAGCACGGTATTGTCGAGTGACTTTGCCGAACGGCATGAGGGCTTATCCACTGGTCGGCGTCAAAGGTGGCGTCTCACTTCGGCCGGTGGAGAGCAAGTGGTGGAGTCGGCCGTCCTGGAGGACGTTTCTCTGCGAATGGAGTCGTGGGAGATCACCTTCTCCCACATTCGCACCCGGGAGATCCGCAGTACGGAGTATATCGCTCTTGATGGCATCCTTGGCGCTGATCTGCTGCGCCTGGGAACCGTCCTCATCGATGGGCCGGGCGGTTCCCTGACTCTCCGCCCGGTACGCCCTGTTGCCGATGGGCGATAGCCGGCCGCTGATGGCTGGAATCAGATTCAGGGGGATTCATCCGTCAGTGAACCAGCATTTCTCGTCAAAATGCGCGCAATGGCCTTACGGGTCATCCGCACATTTCCCATCAACTGGTGAATCTGTGCCTTTACGGCGGCTTTTTCACCGCCAACGGCGATATCTTCGATGGCACGGCTGATGCGGATGACATTCGGCAGTGGAAACATGGCCGCCAGATTCTGCAAAAGATGGGCCGCCTCCGCCACCGATGGCCATGCCTCGGCGGCGGCCGCCTTTTCCAGCCGGCGGACAAGTTCCGGCGCTTCCTTGACGAAAGAAGTACAGATTTCATGCATCAAATCGGGGTGTTTTCGCCAGCGGGTTTTCAGCTCTTCGACGTTAAAAGGCCGAGAGTCCTCGACTGGATCAGCGGGGCCGGTGGACCGTGGCGTCCCACCCGCCAGGATAAGGATTTCCTCGATGAGGAGGGGGATATGAACAGGCTTGGCCAGGCACTTGTTCACACCGGCAGCCAGAAACCGCTGCTGATCTTCGGGGCGGGCGTAAGCGGTGACCGCAATGATGGGTACTGTGCGAATGCGGGGATCGGTGGATTCGCGAATCCGGCGCGTTGCGTTGAGGCCGTCCATGCCCGGCATTTGCATATCCATCATTACCAGATCTACCGGAGTCCGGGCCAGAATCGACAGCACTTCGTAGCCGCTCTGGGCGGAAATCACGTGGAACCCGGCTTGCTGTAAAAAGTGAAGCAAATATCTACGGCTGGGAGCGTTATCTTCGGCCAGCAGGACAAACGGCGCAGGGGATCCGGCGGAGTTTGCTTCGGCAGGCTCGGTTCGGGCATGGGTCGGTTTAGGGGGATGCAGGAATGCCAGCTTGAAGAAAAACGTGCTGCCACTGTGCCCATCACTCTCAAACCAGATGGTGCCGCCCATGGCTTCGACCAGTTTTTTGGAGATGGCCAGGCCTAGACCGGTTCCGCCGAATTCCTTGTCGTAACTGCTGTGGATCTGAGAAAAATTCTGGAAGAGACGGGAGTGATGCACGGGATCGATCCCAATTCCGGTGTCGCGAATTCGGAACAGCAGCCCGGTTGTTCCGGTTTGGCTGTCCATCTCTTTGATCTGGATGGTGACGCTGCCGTGCCGGGTAAATTTGATGGCGTTGCTAAGCAGATTTCGCAGCACCTGTCCGACCCGGTCCGGATCGCCGACGAGGCTGTGTGGAATGGTCGGCGGGATGCGCAGCTGAAGGCGCAATCCTTTGCGGCGGGCCAGGGGGCGAAAGGGATCGATGATGGCCGAGACGGTTTGCCGCAGGCCGAACAGCTGCGTTTGAAATGACATTTCCAGGGCCTCGATGCGGGAAATGTCCAGCAGGTCGTTGATGATCTGCAGCAAGGCTCCGGCCGATTCCTTGACCATTTCCAGGTTGGTCCGCTGCTCCTGGTTGAGGCGGGAGGCGAGGGTCATTTCCGTCAGGCCGAAAATGCTGCTCAGCGGAGTACGCAATTCATGACTGATATTGGCCAGGAATTCGCTTTTGGCCCGGCTGGCGTTTTCGGCGGCGATTTTGGCCTCGCGCAATTCCGCTTCCAGCTTCTTTTGCCTGGTGATGATCTCGCCCGAGGTCAGCAGGCCGCCGATTTCGCCCTTCTCGTCACGCCATGGCCGCAGTTCCCACCACAGCCATTCCGTCTGGCCGTCGGCCCGCACCCAGGACTCTTCCCCCCGCCGGATCTCGCCGGCGAGCGCTCGTCGATGCTCTTCATACCACGCGGGTTTGATATCCGGTAACAGGTCATAGTGACTTCGACCGATGATCTGATCCGGATCCAGCCGCAGCGACGCGCAGTAATGACGACTGGCCGCCAGGTACGTCATGCTGCGGTCAAGCATGGCAATGGCGGCGGGCACATTTTGTACGAAAATCCGCAGCATCTCTTCGGAGCGGGAAAGCTCCTCCTCGACGCGGGTAAGTTCAGAGGAATCATAGCCGAGGCCGATGACCGTTCCATCATGGAGGCGATGAAACGCCCAGCGTTGGGAGAGACACCGGCCGTCCCGCGCCCGGACTGTCGTTTCTCTGAATCGGCCATCCGTCCATTCTTCAGAGTGGAATATGCCCCCGTCGGACGGCCGGGGTAAAAATATCCGGTCGAAGGGATCAGGACATGCGGTGATTTCCTGCGTTGTCCAGCCCAGCAGCCGCTCGCACGGCTCATTCCAGATCTTAACATGTCGGAACGAATCAAATCCCGCCACCAGAACCGGCGTATTTTCCAGAACGGACGTGTGATCGGGAGAAGAAACCAGCTGGTGGGGATGGTCCTGCCCGGCGGGAATCTCCGCCGGAGGATCATTTTCGTCGGTCAGGCCGGACAGGGAGCCTGGCGCATTTTCGTACCGCGGGTCCTCGTTCATCTTTCCCGTTATGCCTTCCGGAGAAAGTATACAAGTACCACAACCAACAAGCCAGAATAATTTTGCGCATGACGCGAAAGGCTTGTTCTGCCGGAATTTAGAAAAAAGGGCCCCGCCGGGACGGGACCCTTAGCGAAAAGATGGGGATCAAAGGGCTAATTTACAGAAATGTTACCGCTGATGGTAGTGGCGGTGATTTCGCCTTCTCCGGAACCCAGGATTCCGGACAATTTTTTGGAAGCGATTCCTTCTTTTTCATGTTTTTCAGCAAGATCGGCCTGGCATGAAAGGCGACCGCTGATGGTCTTGGCGGAAAACTGACAGCTGGCCTCGCGGGGCAGCGCCAGTTCCACGTCGCCGCTGACGGACTTCAGATGCAGGTGCGTGGAGAAGGCGCCGCGCACGGTGCAAAACAGATCACCGCTGACGCTCTTGAGGGAGGCGTTGTTGGGGTCTTCGAGAAAAGCCGCTATTTCACCGCTTACCGTGTTCAGCTCGATATCCGCAAAAGCGCCGTCGCAGCGGATGTCTCCCGACACGCTCTTGCCGTCCAGCACGGCATCCATCGGCACGAATAGTTCAAAGTGAATCGAGCCGCTGCTCTCCATAAATCCTTTTTCCAGATGGTCTTCCTTCACAATCAGACCATCAGCAGTCTCTTCGAACACGGGTTCGACATTTTTTCCATCCACCTCCCAGCGGACCAGCACTTCACCGTGGTGTGTCCAGCCGGTCACGGTGATGTTTCCCGATACGGTTTTGACATACACCCGCCCGTTGGCGGGGATGGCAAAGGTATCCTCATTCACGGCGGCCCAGGCCATGATGCCGGCCATCAGGAGCAAGATGATGAAAAAGCATGATTTCTTGAACATTTTTTTTTCCTCCGGGATTGATTTATCACTCGATTGGACGGATATAGCCCTGGAAATGGTTGTATGACGATGATAAAAAAAGAGGCGGGTGATAACGGATGGTCACTTAGGGGATGATAAATGACGGGAGTGGGGAGATGAAAGTAGCATTTCTGATTTCTATTCTGTATAATTTACCACTCTTTTTCGGAGCCCGTGGGGGCGGCGCCGAAAAAGTGCTGATGGATGAACGAGCGGACGCCAGCGACGTATGATATTTACATGCTGGGCGTTATTTTAACAGAAAAGGAGAGCGGAATGATCAGCGTGGAAAACCTGTCCAAGTACTACGGTCACCTCTGCGCGGTGGATCAAATCAACTTCAGTGTTGAACGGGGTGAAATCGTCGGCTTGCTGGGTCCCAACGGCGCGGGCAAGACGACGACGTTACGCATGCTGACCGGCTACATGAAACCGACTTCAGGCGATATCCACATCATGAATCTGGATATTCATCAAGACGCCCTCCAGATCAAGAAATTGATGGGATACCTGCCGGAATCGGCTCCGCTGTATCGGGAGATGCTGGTCTTGGATTATCTGGATTACGTAGCCAGTATTCGGGAAATTTCGCCGGATGAAAAACTGGCGCGGATCCGTCATCTGGCCAATGTGTGCGGCCTGAATGAGGTAATGCACCGGCCTATCGGTGAGTTGTCCAAGGGATACAAACAGCGGGTCGGTCTCGCTCATGCCATGATGAATGATCCGGAAATCCTGGTGTTGGATGAACCCACCTCGGGGCTGGATCCCAACCAGATCGTGGAAATCCGCGGTATTATCAAGCAGATCGGAAAAGAAAAGACCATCATTCTTTCCACCCATATCCTGAGTGAGGTGGAAGCGACTTGTGACCGAGTAATCATTATCAATCGGGGCAAAATTGTCGCCGATGAGAATACGGCCTCGCTGCAACACTCCACCCAGAAAGGGTACACGGTCCGGCTCAGTCTGAAGGGTGCGGAGTTTGAAGCTGTACAGGCGGATTTAACCACGTTGCCCGACGTGGCCCAAGTGGCACCGGCCGGTCAGGAAGAAGGACGGCTGAGTGTGGATATCCTCTGCAATACAGCGGATGATATCCGGGGACAGATTTATGCCCGCGTCAAGCGGCAAGACTGGATTTTACTTGAATTCTACCAGCAAACAAGGACCCTGGAGAGCATCTTCCGTGAACTCACCAAGGAGAATTAACCATGAGCCAGGCTGTTCAAATCTTCAAGAAGGAAATGAAAGTCTATTTCGTTTCCCCCGTCGCGTATATCGTGATCTCGGTGTTTCTGCTCCTCACCGGAACCATGTTCTTTGTCACAGGATTTTTCTCAAACTTGCTGGTGGTTCCGCCCTTCTTCATACGCGAGCAGGCAACGGTTCGGGACTTCTTCAGCTTGCTGCCGCTGATCTTCCCGCTGGTTATCCCGGCCATCACCATGCGCCTGTTCGCCGAGGAGGTGAATGTCGGTTCCTATGAAATTCTGCTGACCATGCCGGTCACCATCCGGGATGTGGTTCTGGGCAAGTTTTTCGCTGCCGTCAGTTTCGTGGCCATCATGTTGCTGCCCACCATCGCCTATCCCATCAGCGTCTCGTTTCTGGGGAATCTGGATTGGGGCCCGGTGGTCGGCGGCTATATCGGGGCTATACTTTTGGCCGCCGCCTTTTCAGCCATCGGCATCTTTGCCTCTGCCCTCACGCGGGTCCAGATCATTGCGTTTATCATCAGCATGGTGATCTGCTTCTTTCTGGCCTTTATCGACAAGTTGCTCATCTTCATGCCCCAGGCGCTGGTCGGCTTCTTGCAGCAGATCGCGTCTGGATATCACTTTCTGAATATCGCCAAAGGCGTGATCGACTCCCGCGACCTGATCTATTTCCTCAGCGTGTGCGTCATTGGGCTGTATGCGGCGCAACTGGTCATGGAGGAAAAGCAATGAGGAGAAACAGCATGTCGGCAACAGATACGAAAACCAGATACGGCAAATTTTTATTGTACATCATCATCATCGTATTGATCAATCTGGCCGGGGTGACGCTGTTCACGAGGATTGATCTCACCCGGAACCAGATATATTCCATCTCCGACTTGACCAAGGAGGTGGTCTCCAACCTGTCCGAGCCGCTGACGATCGAGGTCTTCTTCACCAAGGATCTGGGCGCCCCCTACAACACGGTTGAGCTTTCCCTGCGGGATTTGTTGCAGGAATACGCTGTCTATGGCAACCGCAATTTCAATTACCGGTTCTATGACGTCAGTCCCGATGAGGGCGATATCACTGAAGATGCCCGGCGGAACCGGGAACTGGCCCAGAGTTACGGTATTTTTCCGGTTCAGCTGCAGATCATCGAAGCGGACCAGGTCAAGGTCCAGAAGGCCTACATGGGAATGGTGATGATCCATGGCGACCTCATGGAAAAGATTCCTTTCATTGAAAGTACGGAAGGGCTGGAGTACACGCTCACCACCATGATCCAGAAGATGCACAACAAGACGGGCGTTCTGATGAAACTGGAGACCAATATCCGGGTCAAACTTTTTCTCTCGTCTTCACTGGAAATGGTGGCGCCGTACGTCCGGCTGAGCGGCCTTTCGGACATTCCCAAGCAGATCGAACAGGTTGTCAACGAACTGAACGAGAAGAACTTCGGCAAGCTGGAGTTCCAACTCCTGAACCCCAGTTTGCAACCCGAAGCGCGGCAGGAGGCGGAGCAGTACAATCTTCTGAATCTGCAGTGGCCCGCCCTGCAGGACATCTCGGGTGACCAGATTCCCGCCGGTCAGGGCGTCATCGGCATGGTCATGGAATACGGCGATAAGATAATGGATATTCCCGTACTTCGGGTCCTGCGCCTGCCCATTTTCGGCACGCGTTATGAACTGGTAGACATGGAAACCATCAAGGAGAGCATCAACGAGAACGTGGAGAATCTCATCGACATCAATGAGGATATTGGGTATCTGGCGGACCATGGCACATTGGATTTGCAGTCCTTTCAGCCCATGCCGAATGAGGGACAAAACCCGGAAGCCGTCTCCGAATTCAATAAGCTGGTGTCGGGAACCTATAGCCTCAAGGAAGTGCGGCTGGCCGACGGAGAAATTCCGCCGGGGATCCGCTGTCTGATCATCGCCCGGGCGAAAGAGGAATTCACCGATTACGAGCTTTTCCAGATCGATCAGTTCCTGATGAAAGGGAATTCCCTGGCCGTTTTTGTCGATGCCTTCAATGAAATTCGTCCCCCCCAGCAACAGATGCAGTTCAACCAGCAGGGTCCGTTCTTCGTGCCGCTCAATACCGGTCTGGAAAAACTGCTGGATCATTACGGGATTAACGCCAAGAAGGCCTACGTTCTGGACAAGAGCTGCTTCACCCAACGCTTCCGCAGTCAGACGGGGATCGAGGAGATGCCCATCTATTTTGCGCCGCGAATCAAGGCCGGGAATATCAACCAAGAGCTCGATTTTCTGAAGAACATCAACGACTTGCTGGCCCTGCAGTTCTCGCCGCTGGAGCTCAGGCAAGAGCGTCTCCAGGCCCAGGGGGTGGAAGCGCTGCGATTGTTCTCCTCGTCGGAGGAATCGTGGGAAATGAGCGGGCGGATCAATCTGAACCCCATGTTTATCCAGCCGCCGACCCAGGAAGATGCATATTCAGGCAGCCTGCCCCTGGCCTATCTGCTGCAAGGCGAATTCAGCAGTTACTTTACCGGCAAGGAGCTGCCGGTACGACCGGCGGATCAGGAAAATGTGAATGAAACCGGCGCTGAAGCCCAGGCGGATCAGGAAAAAAGTGGTCCCGATCTTTCCAGCATTGAAGAAACGGGCGTCTTCCTGTCCCAGGGCTCCCCGGGGAAGATCTTTCTTGTCGGGACGTCCACCCTGTTGCGCAATGATGTGATCAACTGGCAGGTGGAAGGGGAAAATCGCGAGCGGATTTTTCCCAACCAGGTTTTCCTGATGAATGTGCTGGATATTCTAAACGGCCGGGAAGAACTGGCCATCATGCGGGCCAAGAAACAGAGTTTCAATCCGCTGGACGAGACGGAAGTGGGAACGAGAAATTTCATCAAGACGCTGAACGTCGGTGGACTGGCCTTGCTGGTGTTGCTGGCGGGAGTCTGGGTCTGGTTCCGGCGCAACGCCCGCAAGAAGAGAATCCAGCTCATGTTTCAGAAATGAGGAGGAAATCTGATGAGCCTAAAAAAAGAATTCATCATCCTCGGCGTCATCGCGGTGGGGTTGCTGGTCTATCTTTTGCTGCGACAGAGCGATCGTACCCAGTATGAGCTGCCGACGGTTCCCAAAATAGAGCGGGAGAACGTGACACGCATCGAGATCAGCCAGCAGGCGCGCCAGATCGAGCTCAGCAAGGATAATGGCCAATGGCGGTTACTGCCCAGCGGCTACCCGGTGGATGAAACCAAGATAACCAGCGTGCTGGAAACCCTGGAAAAGTTCTCCCTCACGGCCTTGGCCTCCGATTCCGGAAATTATGACACCTATGATCTGGGCAAGGACAAACGGATTGATGTGACCGTATACCAGGGGGAAAAAGCAGTGTTGGTTTTTGCTATCGGCAAGGCGGCACCTTCCTTTCGGCACACGTTTGTTACCGTATCGGCTGATGACCGCGTTTTCCATGCCCAGGATAATTTTCGCGCCCGGTTCGACCCCGACGCGGAATCCTGGCGGGACAAGACGGTCATGCGCTTCGAACAGGGTACCATCTACCAGATCGCCCTGTCGGGGCCGGATTTCGAGCTCAGCGCCCGCAAAACCCAGACCCCGGTGAACGTCGGCGGTGAACCTACGGAAAGTACCACCACCGAGCCTCCGGTTGCCGAGACGGTCATGCGGTGGGAAACCTCTGCCGGCCAGTTGCTGGATGATGCTCAGGTAGACAGCTGGCTGACCGCCCTGTCCACCCTGAAGTGCGACAGTTTTGTCGAGGGCAAAAGCAAGGATGATTTCACCACGCCCATCTATACGGTGCAGCTTGTCGGCAACAGTGAGCAGCGCCTCACCCTCTTCGAACCGATTGGTGAAGAGGGAAAATATCCGGCCGTATCAGCGGCCAGTGATTATCCGTTCTTTCTGCCCAAATGGCGGGCGGAGCAAATCATGAAGAAACCGGCTGATCTCATCAAGACGGAAAACGCCACCGAGTGAGATCGCTGTGCCAAAAGGAAGGAAAGGAGCTTCCCGTGTTTGCCGGGGAGCTCCGTTTTTATTGTGGGTAGGAATGATCTGTTGGTAAGACCGTTTTTGGCAGGCTGCAATATATCGCAGGTTATTTGGGAGTGTCGTTTTTAGTGGTAGGGGAACTTGTATCCGACTTCACCTCGTCCTTCTTGGAAGGAGCGGGGGAATGCTTTTTGGCGTAATCCGTGATATACCAGCCGCTGCCCTTGAACTGGATGGCCGGCGCAGACAAAAGGCGCTCGGCTCGTTCGGCGCCGCAGTTGGGGCAGGTGGATGCCGGCGGGTCCGAAAACTTCTGGATAAGCTCGAAACGGTAATTACACACCGCACATTTATATTCGTAGATTGGCATGGCACAACCTCAAATTTGTTTTTTAACAGATGAATATAAAAAACAGACGCGAATTTGTCAATATTTTTCTTCGATGCCCGGCTCACCCAGCAGGGATTCGCGTGCAGCCCGATACTCTGTTCCGAAACCGGGCAAACACAGCTCCAGAAATTCGTCAATCCGAATACTGCCGGTTGGGCCCAGGGAGACGACACATTCGAGACATACTCCCTGTTCACCCTCATATGCCCGCCCATCAAGGAGGAAGGGGCGGACGTCCTTGCGGCGGGGCCGTTTGCCGTGACGTTTTTTCTCGCTCCAGATCTCTTTGCGGGCCAGAAGCTCATCCAGACGGCCGGCGACCCAGGCAACTGGATCTTCGGACCGCGCATCCCGTGCGGTCATGTAGTCTCGCACGGCCGTCAGCGGCAGACAGGCCCGGTATCTGGCCCGGGTGACCCAATGCTCGATGGACGGCGCACCGACTGGCAGAAGAATCATGTTTAAAAAGCGGACACCCGCAACGGATACACGGTTCAGACGGTCCAGCCAGTCGGCGGCATGAACCAAGGATTCCTGCAGCCAGACATCCACATATTCACCCTGACTGGCTATGCCGACACCCAGTGCCGGTGAGAAACCCAGTGCGGGACGCGGATGAAAACCGTGAGTGAATTTCAACGGCAGATCCGCCCGAAACATGATACGTTGGATGCACTGGATCATGTCCAGATGCGACAGCCAGGTGGCTGGGCCATCCTTGGTATATTCAAATCGCACCGGGACGTACTCGCGTTCCATAGAGACGGTGGAGGGGAAGATTGCGCGCCGGGAGAGTTCCTGGAGTGTTTCCAGATTGTGCTGACGGCGCGCGGCCAGTTCAGCCAGGGAACAACGGAGGCCGCAGGCATGGCAGAGGACGGGCGGCGTCCCGGCGGCGACGGGGGTTACCCCGCAGGAAGGCTGGGCTTCTCCGGCGGCGGCGGCGAGCCATTCCTGACGAAGATAGTCCGTGGTGACGCCCATGCTCAGATGACTCCAGGGAAGGGTTTCCATCAGGGGGATGGCCTCGATGTAGCGCTGCTCCGCTATCGCGAGGCGAGCCAGGGACGCACGCCAGATGGACGGCTGAAAATATTCGCTCCAGCCGTCCAGGCGAGCACCGTGGTGCCAGGCATCGACGATGAAGGCGGCCAGACGACGATCACCCCGGGAGAAGATGCATTCCAGGCGGCTGATTTCCGGGTCATGCCAGCTGATCTTACAGGGCTGGCCCTTGAGCCCTGCCCGGATAAGGCCGATTTTTCGTCGCAATTCCGATTGTGAATTCAGGGCGGCCCATTGGAACGGCGTATGGGGTTTGGGCACAAACGGCGACAGGCTGACATTGACCTGGAACTTTTTTCTTCCTCCACTGGCGCGCTCCTCGGCACGGACAGCCGCCAGGATGTTTCTGACCAACCGGGCGATACCCTCCACATCGGTGTCCTCTTCAAAGGGGAGGCCGATCATAAAATAGAGTTTGACCAGGTCCCAACCACAGCGATAGGCGGCCAGAACACCCTCGATGATATCCCTCTCCGTGAGTCCCTTGCTGATGATATCCCGCAGGCGTTGCGTGCCGGCTTCCGGTGCGACGGTGAATCCGGTTTTGCGGATGCGGGCCACGGCTTCGGCCAGGCGGGAGCTGAGTTCCGAAACCCGCAGCGAAGGGAGCGACAGGCTCACCTGTCGTGATGCGAGCTGTGCCATCAATACTTCCGCCAGCTCCTCAATACCGCCGAAATCACCGGTGGACAAAGAGGCCAGGGAAACTTCATCCCAGCCCGTGTCCTGGACGTTGCGACTGATCCAGTCGACGATCTGCGAGACCGACCGTTCTCGCTGCGGACGATAAAACACGGCGGCATGGCAGAAGCGGCAGCCCTGCATGCAGCCCCGGCTGATCTCCGTGGTCAGCCGGTCATGGACGATGGAGGTCAGGGGAACCAGGTTCTTCTCCGGAAGGGGGTACGCGTCCAGGTCGGCCAGCCAGCGCCGGTGAACGGTGTCCGGTGGGGTCGGCGCGATGTCCGATGCCGGAACGGTGTGCATGAAACGGCCTGTCTCGTTCATGGAATACAACGACGGAATATACACTCCCGGAATATCGGCAAATCCGGCCAGGTACTCGCGTCTGTCCCGCGCCGCCGCTTTGCGTGAGCGCAGGGCGGCCTCCCGCCGGATGACCGCCGGAAACGTTTCTTCGCCGTCCCCGATAACGAACAAATCGAAGAAATCCGCCACCGGTTCCGGATTGGAGACGACAGGCCCGCCCCCCACCACCAGGGGCGCGGTCAGCAGACGCTGGTGGGAAAGGAACGGTAAATTCCCCAGATCCAGGACGGTGAGGATGTTGGTATAACTGAGTTCATACAGCAGGGAAAAACCGATAATGTGAAAGCGGTCCAGGGGAAGCCCGTTTTCCAGTGAGCGCAACGGCTCCTGATGGGAACGCAGAGCGGCCTCCATGTCGGGACGGGGACAGAAAAAGCGCTCGGCGGCGATAAAGGGCTGCTGATTCAGCAAATGGTATAAAATGCGGGTGCCCAGATGGGACATGCCGATCTCGTACGTATCGGGAAAAACCAGGGCCACCAGAGAGGTCATCTCGTCCGGATCCTTGCGGACCATGTTGTACTCGTGACCCAGGTAGTGAATGGGCTTCTGAACGCTGCGCAACAAGCCGGCGGAATAGTTCAGCACGATTTCTCCCCATTGAACGGTTTCGGTGTCACGGCGGACACGCTTTTCGTTAGATGCACCGGCGTGGCGAAAGATGAAACCACCGCCGGTGAAGCCGGCGGCGCCTAGACCATGTAACGGTGGATCTGAAAATTGTTCATCAGCGCCATGGCAATGAAGGCCGTTACCAGGGAGGATCCTCCGTAGCTCAATGGTGGGAGGGGAATCCCGATGACGGGGAGGAGACCGAGCGTCATCCCGACGTTAATGAACAGATGAACCGCATACAGGGCGACGATGCCGACAGTGGCATACATGGCCGCCTTGTCCCTGGTTTCGTAAGCGATGAGCAGGCCGCGATAGAAAATGAAAAGATACAGCAGCAGAACTCCCGCTGCGCCCAGAAACCCGATTTCCTCGCCGATAATGGAAAAGATGAAATCCGTATGTCGTTCCGGCAGAAAGCCCATGGCCCCCTGGCTGCCCTGTCCCAGCCCCCGGCCGGTGAATTCCCCCGCACCGATAGCGATGACCGACTGAATGGTCTGGTAGCCTTTGCCGTGCGCATCCTGTTCCGGATTGAAAATGACCAGGATGCGGTCTTTCTGGTAGTCCTTTAGCACGAACCAGGAGCCGCCCAGGAGCAGGATCAGGATGACGGCGGAAATGACGATCACTTGCCGCCGGATCCCCGACAGCATCAGCATGGTGAAGTAAACCGGCGGAAATGTCAGGGCGGTGCCCAGATCGTGCTGCCAGATGATGAGCAGAGTCGGCACGAAAACGATGAAGCCGCTGAGCATCAGGGGGATTGCCTTGATATATCGATCCGGTATATCGGCCATAAACTTGGCCAGGGCCAGGATCACGATGATCTTGACGAACTCGGACGGCTGGAAAGTCATGCCGGCCACGTGCACCCAACTGCGGGAACCATGTATTTCGATACCGGAAAAAAGAACGTAAAACAGCGCGCCGATTCCGGCGAGATATACCAGAACGATGTTCGAAAAAAACACCCGATAATTGATAATCAGGGCCAGTATGAACAGAACGGCGCCGAAAGCCAGCCGGGCGAGCTGACGCGTCAGAAAAGGAGACTCGCCCTGCAGTTGGGTGGAATGATAAATCTCCAGCGTGCCGATGGCGCAAAGGGCCAAAAAGGCCAGCACCATGGGCCAGTCAAATTTTCGCCAGTCCTTAACTTTCATGGGCGGCCTCCGGCGGGGGAGGATATAACGTAAAGAATTTTTTCATGATGGCGGCAGCGATAGGCGCGGCCGATGCCCCGCCGTGACCGCCGTGCTCCACGATGATGGAGACGACAATTTGCGGATTTTCAACAGGGGCAAAACAGGCGAACCAGGCATGCTCGCGGTACTTTTCTTCATAATCGCGCATCCGCACGGCGGTCTGCGTACTCAGAATCTGCGCCGTGCCCGTTTTACCGGCGACCCGGATGGTTTCCAGGGCCGCCCGGCGACCCGTTCCTTCCTGAATGACCTGTTCCATGCCCTTGACCACCAGCCGCAGCGTGACGGGCGGAAACAGGGAGGCTCCCGGTGCATCCCTCGTGACGGTGTCTCTTCCGAGGAGGAGTCGGGGACGAACCGGCTCCCGGTTGAGGGCCACGGCGGAGAAAAAAGCCGCCACCTGCAAGGGGGTGACGGTGACGGCCCCCTGTCCGATAACCACGGAAATGGTTTCGCCGGGATACCACTTTTCTCGAAAGACCCGGTTTTTCCATTCGGTGGAGGGAACCAGGCCTGGTTTCTCTCCGGGGAGATCGATGCCGGATTTCCTGGAAAAACCGGCCTTCAGGGACCATTGGTGGATCTTGTCGATGCCCAGAAGCTGTCCGATGTTGTAGAAATAAATGTTGCAGCTGTTGGCGATGGCGTCGACCAGACGGACGGTGCCGTGACCGCCGGAATCCCAGCAGTGGACCACGCGGTCGAACATCTGGGTTTGTCCGGTGCAGAAGCAGGAGGTCTGCGGTGTGATGACGCCCTCGCCCAGGGCGGCAAGGGCCACCAGGATCTTATAGATCGAACCGGGTGGATACGTGCCCTGGATAACTTTGTTCTGCATGGGATTGTCCGGATTGTTGGCAAGTTCGTTCCATTTGGCGGGGGTCAGGTGTCCGGTGAAAAGGTTTGGATCGAATCCTGGTCGACTAACCATGCAATACACCTCGCCCGTTTGTGGATTGAGGGCGACCAGGCCGCCGATTTCGTCTTTCATCAGTCGTTCGGCTTCCAGCTGTAGTTCGAGATCCAGCGAGGTGCGCAGGTCTTCACCTTTAAGGGCCGGCGTTTCTTCCAACAGACCGGTGACCTGACCGATGCTGTTGATATAAACATGTTTCTGGCCCTTCTTGCCGAGAAGAGGCTGGTTGTAATATCGCTCCAGACCGCTTTTGCCGATGATGTCGCCCTGCCGGAATTGGGCAAAGCCCGGCCGTTTCAGCTCCTGGGTGGTGATTTCACCGACATAGCCCAGCACATGGGCGGCGATGGAATTGTGGACATAGCGGCGCGTGGGCACATATTCCAAACTCAACTCGGGAAACGTGAGTTTGTGTGATTCAACGAAGGCGATTTCCTCGAAACTGAGCCGGGTTTTCAGGGTGATGGGCAAAACCGCGGGCACATGGCGGTATTCCTTCAGGCGTTCTCGCACATAACTTTTCTCCAGGGCAAACCGCGATTCCAGGATGTCCAGCAGATATGAACGATCCTGGATATACTCCCGGCGGAGGATCAAGGAAAACGCCACCTCGTTTTCCGCCAGCACGCGGCCATTCCGGTCGAGGATCAGGCCGCGAGGGGCGGGAATCTCCACGATCCGCAACCGGTTCTTCTCTGCCTTTTCACGGTAGCTTTCGCCGCGGGTGATCTGTACGTACCAGAGGCGGGCCAGCAACACGATACAGCTCAGGGCGATGAATCCGCCGATGAGCAGAATGCGCTGGCGATAAATCGTTTGCGGTTCAGAGCTTCTCATGTTGAATCTGGGGAGACAGCCTTTATTCCGCGGTAGCGCAGGAAATGCACCGGCACGTAACACACCGTGGTGGCGGCCGCGCTGAATATGACGGGATAGGCTGTATTCACGGGTGCCTGCTGGCCGAAAACAGCGAACAAGAGCACCACCAGCCAGTTGTTGAGCAAGGCCATGCCAAACAGGATCAGCATCTGGATCCACAAGGGCTCCGTATTCAGATGCCGGGACAGGAAACCGGTGAGGGTGCCGACGGTCATTTTGCTGATCCCCTGCAAGCCCAACGGATAGAGACTGGACAAACTCAAATCCTGGGCCAGACCCGTCAGCCAACTTTGCAGCACCGTCCGGCGGGGAGAGGAAATACGGGCAGTATAAAAAACCAGCAACAGGGGGAAATCGATGTAGCGGGTCAGGGGCAGCAACTGGGGCAGGAATAATTGCATTCCCAGGGCCACTGCAAGCAAACAAAGAAAAACCCAGTATTTCACTCGCCTGCTCCTCGGTCTTTCCTGAGCACCAGAACGAAGTGCCTGTCACGGACATCCACGGCCGGCTGGACCAGGATCTCCTGAAAAACCGGCCCGGTCTTTTTGATTTCCACCACTCGTCCTACCATGAGTTCCGGCGGGAAAATGCCATCATCTCCGGTGGATACCAGCAGGTCGTCCGTCTTTACCGGCGCGGAGATCGTCACGTAATCGAAGCGGACCAGGGGTTCGCCCTGACCGTGAATCATGCCCCGAATGATGGTGCCTCGGATTCTGGCGGACATGGCAAATCCCGCGTTGGTCATAAGCGCCACTTGGCTGTAGGCGTTGCTGCACTGGAGCGTGTGACCAATGACCCCCTCGGCACAGAAAACAGGGAGTTCCGGTTCCAGATTCTGATCGGTTCCACCGCGGATGACGATACCCTGATCCCATATGGTGAAGCCGCGAGCGACCACTTCGGAGACCACCCCGTCCTGCTGATAGGCGGTGAGAACCTGCAGCAATTTTTCCAGTGCCGTCGTGCGGGACAGCTGATGGTGAATCATGACCTGATCAAACTGGAGGTGTTCGATTTGCCGGCGCAGCCGTTTGTTTTCCTCCCGGACTTCAGGCGCTTTGCGGATGGTGGTCAGGAGCGAATCGACGCTGGAAACAGTGCCCGAAACCGCATCGAGCAAGGGGGCCGTCAGGGTGAAGAAGACGGTCTTGATCACCCGTTCGCCGGCCGGCGTGCGGAACTGAACGGACAACAGCACCGCATTCGCGACCAGGAGAAGACAAAAGATCTGATACGACTTTAAATGAGAGACTCTCAATAGCATCTAGAATGGTTGAAATTCAAATATTAGGGGGCTTCCGTGGGCTCAGATCGCCACTTTCCGTAAGAGGTCGAAATCGACGAGCATCTTGCCGGTCCCCAGCGCTACACTGAAAAGTGGATTGTCGGCGATAAATACAGGCAATTTGGTTTCTTCCATGATTCGCTTGTCAAGGTTTTTCAACAGCGCGCCGCCGCCGGTGAGCATGATTCCCTTGTCCACGATATCGGCCGAGAGTTCGGGCGGTGTTCGTTCCAGCGCCACCCGCAACGCATTCACAATGGTCGTGGTGCAGTCGGACAGGGCCTCGCGAATTTCACTGTCCGTAATGACAAGGTTCTTGGGGATTCCGTCGATGAGATTGCGTCCCTTGATCTCCATGGTGATTGGTTTATCCAGGGGAAAAGCCGATCCCAGTTCGATCTTTATCTGCTCCGCGGTTCGCTCCCCGATGAGCAAATTGTGCTTGCGCTTGATGTATTGAATAATGGCTTCATCCATTTCGTCGCCGGCCACCTTGACGGTTCGGCTGTAAACAATGCCGCTGAGGCTGATGACGGCGATATCCGTGGTACCGCCACCGATATCCACGATCATGTTGCCGGAAGGCTCGGTGATGGGCAAACCTGCGCCGATGGCCGCCGCCATGGCCTCTTCCACCAGGTAGACCTCACTCACCTTCGCCCGGAAGGCGGACTCCTTGACGGCCCGTTTTTCCACCTGGGTAATTTCGGAGGGAACACCGACGACAATCCGGGGACTGATCAGATACTCACGGTTGTGAGCCTTCTTGATAAAGTATTTGAGCATCTGCTCGGTGGTGTCGAAATCAGCGATGACGCCGTCTTTCATGGGACGGATGGCCACGATATTACCCGGGGTGCGGCCCAGCATTTCCTTGGCCTCCCGGCCGACGGCTTCCACCCGGTTGGTGATATTGTTGATGGCAACGATGGAGGGTTCGTTCAATACGATGCCCTTGTTTTTCGCGTACACAACAGTATTGGCAGTGCCGAGATCGATGGCGAGGTCGTTGGAGAAGAAACTGAACAGAGAACGTACTTTCATGCTTTCATCCTGCTACCTTGATATTGTTCTTTGAATCGTCCTTGGCGGCGTACATGGCGGCATCCGCTTTCTGCAAAAGTTCCTCCGCGGTGATGGAGTGATCGGGACAGGAGGCGATACCAATGCTGACAGTTAGCTGGATTTGCAGATTGCGCCCCCCTCTGAAACGGAATTTTTCGACTCTCTCCCGCAGGCGCTCGGCAATGACACGGGCCCCTTCCAAAGACGTGTCCGGCAGGATGATCACGAATTCATCTCCACCGTAGCGCACGATCACGTCGGTGTCGCGGACCATCTTGTTGAACAGCTGCCCCAGCTCGCAGAGGACGGCGCTGCCGACCAGGTGACCGTACGTGTCGTTCACATCCTTGAAATTGTCCACATCGGTGAACAGCAGGGAGAGGGTCTTGTTGTAGCGCAGGCAGCGCTTGATCTCGAAGCCCAGATATTGCCGGAGGTACCGGAAGTTGTACAGGTTCGTCAAATCATCGGTGATGGTCAGTTTTTGCAAACGCTCGTGATCGAGAAGGCTTTTCAGAATGAGAGTGAAGGGTGTGCTGAGGAATTCCAGATAGTGCAGATCGATATCGTCGAAGGACCGCTCGTCCTTCTTGTTCACCGCCACAAACAGGCCGCTGGTATCCCGGGAATTGTCAAAGGGGTAGACCAAAATGGAATGGATGACATATTCCGTATTTTCAGAGGGGTTTACAGTGATCTTATTGAAAGCATTGTTGATGAAATGCTGGCGTGACTGGAAGATGTCCTCCAGGAAAACATTGTTGAACTTGAATTCCAGCAGATCATTCTCGCCGAAAATGTTGCGGACGGCATGCACCAATTCCAGCTGCTGCTTGTCTTTTTCGAAAACGTAGATCAAAAAGTTGTCTATTTCGAGTAAGCGGCCGACGATTTCAGAAAACTCGGCAAAAATAGTCGTCTTGTCGGCATTGAGATCGATGATATTCAGTATTTCATTAAAGCTGTCCAGAAAACGGCGTTGTTCCTCGAAGCGGGAGTCCAGTTTCTGCTCCAGCGGCCGTATAAAAGACTGGCTGCGTTCAAAAATAAAATCGAGCAGTGATGTACTTAGCGGCACGTAGACATGAAAAGCGAAATCGAGTTCATGGCTGAGTATTTCGTATTCCGGATCCGTTTCCCGGGAATAGGAAATGAACTGGGCCCGGGGAAACATGGTATGAATCTCTTTATAGTAAAGGTTCCGGTTCCTTTTTAGCGGAAAGAAAACCAGCTTGCACTCAGGATCCTGCTTGAGCAGACTGCTCCTCAGCTGTGAATGATCGACATACAGGATCTGCTGGCTCACAGGGCGGCTCTCGTCGAAAACCGGCCGTTCCTTGTCATAGATGAAACAAATGCTGTAACGATCGGGTCCTGTCTGATTCATGCCCTATTCCAGAGGGATCGTTTTGGTGATTTTCCGGACGGCGCCGCTGTAATCCTTCACGGAAATGTCCAGCTTGGCCTCGTTCATGCCGGTGAAAGGTTCGGTGAAATGGGTAAATGAGCCGTCCGGTTCCAGCCGGACTTTCTTGTTGTTGATGTACACGATATTGTCCGCGTCCGTTTCGCCGAATATCTCAAGGATATTGCCGATCACCACGATCCGTTTCAGATCGAAGCGAATGGAATCGGCCGGATTCAGCTTTTTCGGTCGCACGGCGAACATCCCGGTCGGCATGCTCGGATACCCTTCGATGCTGTTGCGGTCGATGGCCACCACCCGCCAGTAATAGATACCGTAGGGCAGGCCGCTGAGGGTGAGGTGATCACGACCGGTGACTTCCGTTTCCTGCAGTACCGGGTAGAACTTCGAATCCGTGGCGATGGTGACGCGGTAACGCTGGGCTTCGGGAACTTCCTGCCAGCGCAGGGTGATGCGCATGGACTGGGGATTGTTGCTGGTAAATACTTCGCTGTGCCGGGGCACCAGCAAGGAGGGCCGATCGGGCAGTCGGGTTTTTTTGAGTTGCTCACCTTCGGCCGTGACGCCCTCGTTGGCCACCAGACGCAAGGATTCCCTTGATTGCTTGTTGGTCACTTCCGCTTCACCGCGGTCCACCCGAAATTCGGCCACTCCTTCCTGGGAATCGAATACGGCACTGGCGCTGGTGTTCTCGCCGACATCGGCGAAAGCAGTGGAAGTCTCCACCTTGGAACTGGACAATTCACTCTCCTTCATCCCTGTCGACAGATCCAGGGCGCCATCGGCCAGTTCGACGTTGACCAGGCGCTTCAGGCTGGAGCGGTCCTCGTAGCTCTCCAGGATGGAGATTAAGGAATCGGGCTTGACTTCATAGACGGTGCCGTCGAAAAAGACGATGCGGCAGCTGCTGTTGGAGTCGGTCTTGATCAGATCACCCGGATAGAGCTCCTTGACCTGATCGGCCTGAACCCATTCGTAATCGGACAACGGCTTGACCTTGACGCTGCCGTCGACGAACATGAAACGGGCGGCACGCTTGGCCAGCATTTCCAACGGTTGATCGGAACCGGCGGCCGGATCAGGCAGACCGTAGCGGTTCAGCAGCCACAGGCTGACGACCAGGAGGAGCAACAGAATCACGATCACCCAGAAGCGGACGGCACGGAAGGGGATCGTTTTCCATTCAACAAAATCGTAAACCGCTCTTTTGCGTTTCATATCGTTCGGGGCCGGCGACAGGCAGCAACACGAGCTTTTCTTCGCCTTTCAAATAATATAGAATGCGTTTGGCGAATGCAATATGTATTTTGAATGTTGATCTTCCGGGTGTTGCACCCACCGGCCGGCCGGCCGCAGGAGAGATATATGGACCGACACGTGATGGTTGATCACCGGCCCTGGGGCCGATTTCTGCAGCTGGATCTGGGGCCGGGGTACCAGGTCAAGCGCATTGAAGTCTTTCCAGGACAGCGGTTGAGCCTGCAGTCCCACGAACACCGGGACGAAACCTGGACGGTGGTGCGGGGGCAGGCGCTGGTGACGCTGGATGAGCAACAGCGCCGGCTGATGGTGGGAGAATCGGTACAGATCGCCCGCCGGCAAAAACACCGCGTACAGAATCCGGGCGATGAACTCCTGATATTCATCGAGGTGCAGATCGGCGACTATTTGGGGGAGGATGATATCCGGCGCTACGCGGATGACTATGACCGCGGCTGAAGAAGCTTCGCCAGAATCCGGTCGGTGATCTGTTCCACCAGTTGGTCTGTAGTGGATTTCTCTCCGGCGGTCGGGGAGGTCTCCGACCCCGTTGCAGGGGAGTTGTTCGCCCCGGTAGCGGCAGCACCTCCGCCCGAATCCCGGACACGGCAGAGAGGCACTTCCCCCGGCAGACCATAACGGGAGCGGAGCTGCGACAATTTTTCCACCTGGCTTTGAGTGAGCAGGTTGACGGAGCCCAGGCCCCTGGCCAGATAAATGATATGGGCGAAATGTTCGATGGATTCCATGCGATAGTAGGCCTCGAACACATCTTGGCCCAAAGTCAGGGCGCCATGATTTTCCAGCAGGAAAGCATCGTGATTTTGCAGGTACGGCAAGAGGGATTGCGGTACTTCCTCAGTGCTGGGGGTGCCATACTGGGCCAGCGGGATTTCCCCCAGGGTGACGACGATTTCGGGAAGGACGCACTCCTGCAGGGGAATTCCGGCGACGGCATGGGCGGTACAGTAGGGCGGATGGGCATGGAAAACGGCCCGGATTTCGGGACGCTCATCATAGGCCAGCAAGTGCATCAAGATCTCCGAGGAGGGCTTGATCTGTCCTTCCAGCAGGTGACCCCGGCGGTCCACCTTGACGATGAGATCCGGCGTGAGAAATCCCTTGCTTTGCCCCGTGGCCGTAGCCAGGATTTCGTCTGGGGAGATGCGCACGCTGATATTGCCGTCGTTGGCGGCCACCCAGCCGCGCAACCAGCAGCGCCGGCCAACTTCGATGATATCTTTTCTGACATCGTATTCGTTCATCACGTTAACCTTACTCCAGTATCGGTTCGACCGCAAGCCGACCGGTGCACAACCATGGGTCACGACCGGCCGATGTCTTCCAAGAGCCGGTCCATTCTTTCAGGCTCACCCAGCAGAATGAGGATATCCTCCGAGCAGATCCGGCTGTTCACCGGCGGATTGAAGATCATGTCCTCACTCTGTTTCTTGCGGATGCCGACAACGATGACATTGTAGTTTTGCCGGAGGTTGGAATGCAGCAGCGTGACACCGTCGAGGATAGAGCCGGCCGGAACGGCCAACTCCTGGATCTCCAGGTGGATATTTCCCTTTTCAAATGCCATCTCGATAAAACGCATGATGTTGGGCCGAAGAATGAATTCGGCCATCTGTCGGGCGCCGATCCGGTAAGGAGAGATCACCTTGTTGGCACCGGCACGGTATAGTTTGTCTTCAGCGGTATCCTCGCTGCAACGCGAGAGAATGTAACATTCCTTGTTCAATACCCGGGCGGACAGGGTCAGATAGAGATTTTCCGCATCGGACTCGACGACGGCGACCAGCGCCCGGGCCCGCTCGACCCCGGATTTACGCAAGATTTCATCGGAAGTGGCATCTCCCTCAATGACATTCATGTGCGAATCAATGATTTGCCGGACAACCTCCGGCTTTTTCTCGATGATGACGAACGGAACTCTGCGCAACCGCAACTCCTCGGCGATGATTTTACCCATTCGCCCAAATCCGCAGACAATCACATGGTTGGACAAACTGCCGGCTTTCTTTTCCATTCTTCTTCTCCTGAAAAGATCGCGCATCTGCCCTTCAAGGATGAACTGACCGACGGCGGTGAAGGCATACAGGACGCCGAAAACACCGAACAGGATGAGGACCATGGTCAGAGCGCGGCCCTCGGGGGTCAGCTCGTACACCTCCTTGTAACCGATGGTGGTGATGGTGATGAGGGTCATATACAGAGCGTCATACCAACTCCACCCCATCACCAGCTGGTACCCGACGGTCCCGAAAACCAGCGACAGCAAAATCATCAACATGGCGACGATGATTTTTTTATGCACCCGGCCGGACCTCCACTACAAATCGTCCGGTATCACCCACGATTTTAGATGATATCATAGCATGAATTCGGGAGAATAGACGGCCTTTTACGCCCGGCGCCATTCACCCCCGGTGCCGCCGCTGGACACAGCCGTTTCCCCATGATGCATGCCGATGGATTTGATGAAAACGGAAAGTGCAGCGGGATCATGTGGCATCGGTGAAAGGTTTCTGGTAGAGTAGCAGTCGATACGGCATATACAAGCAATGCGGAGGAGGAAACGTTATGAAATACACCCTTCGGTTATGGGCGTTGGGTTTTATCGGGATGAGTCTGATATCCACGGCATGGGGCGGGCATCATATTGTGCAGAAAATGCATGTCGATCCCATCCAAATCCAGGGACAGAACCGGCCGGCGACGGACGTCACCCGGGAAATGTGGATTGAGGCGGAACGCATGGCCACCTATGATCCGGACCAGAACATGAGCATGATCGTTCGGCTCGATGAAGGAAAAATCTTGTTTGTCCGGCATGCCGAGAAGGTCTTTCACAGCGAGTCACTGCCCTTGCAGATGCCGCCCGACATGCAGAAAATGATGGCCATGTTCCAGTTTAAGACAGACCTGCAACGGACCGGAAACCGGAAACAGATCAACGGCTGGAACTGTGAGGAAATCGTCATGACACTCCAGGGTTTCATGAATATGAACGTGACCCTTTGGTGTACCGGAGATATCTCGCTGCCGTTCGCGAGTTATTACAAAATGGCAGCGGAGATGGCGTCACTCACCCCCGCGGTGAGAGAGATGCTGCAAAAAATGCAGGCGCTGGGGAATCTTTTTCCGGTCCGGCAGGAAATGACGGGTACGGTGATGGGCGTTTCCACCCGCACCACCGTGGACGTCGTTACCGCAGAGGAGATGGACATTCCGGCGGAAAGGTTTGCTGTGCCGGAAGGTTTCCGCGAAGAAAAACTGGACTTTCACAAGCTGTTGTCAAATCAATAATTCTGGCCGCGCGCCCCGGACGACCTGAACCATCCTCGGTGAGGACGGACCGGCATCTTACACGATCACCGACAAAGAGTCACCCGGTTTTCATGGGGGAGAAAAGGCCAATATAGCGTTGACTATGGACGGCTCGGGCTGGCTTCCTCGTCTTCCTTGATGACGTTGTAGAGGATGATGCCGGTGGCGGTGCCGCCGCCGATCAGGGCGGCGATGACGATGCCGTTCTTGTACCAGGGGGTCTTGATCCAGTACAGGGCAGCCACATCACAGCAGTCCTTCCACAGGCGGATCCGGTTCACCGTCCGCGCCAGGCCGAAATCCAGGGCCAGATAGCCCGTGGTCTGGTTGTTGGGCTCCACCGACCACGTCGCCGTGTCGATCTCGCCGTCCACCGAATTGCGGGGCCGCGCCCCCTGCTTCCGGTTCTCCTTGGGCCAGGCCACCGCCCGCACCCGTTCAATCTTCACCTCGTCCAGATAGGCCTCGTACTCGTTCACGTGATAGGCATTGGGCCGGCCCGGCTCGGCGTTCTCGAACTGGATGGCCACCCCCGTCGCCTCCACCGGCGCAAACGTCAGCGACGCCCAGCCGTCACTGTCCGGCAACCCGCTCACGTGATTCTCCCGCTCCACCGTGCCGTCGGCGTTCACCTGCCACGCATCCAGCAACTCCCGCTCCTGGTAGCCGTTCACCAGCTCCGGCACCGGTGTCCACGCCCGCTGCGAAAGCGGCACGCTCACCGGATCCGTCGTGTACAAAATCGCCAGGTCCTTCTCCACCTGGCAGCTCTTGTCCCGCTGGCGGCCTTTCCCCGTCACCGCCGTCTGCGTCTGCGGCGAACCCAGCACGTTGGCCGCCTGGCCCGCCTCCAGCGTCGCCCCCAGCCCCGTCGCCGCGTTCGTCACCGCCAGCCGACCCGACACCGCTTCCACCCGGTCCTGATCCGGGCCCGTCGCCACCGAACCCAGGTACCGCCCCCCATCTTCCGCCAGCCGCACCACCCCGTGCACCGACACAATCTCCGCCGTGCTGCCCGCCGGAAAATAAAAGGCCACCTGGCCCGATTGCAACGCCAGCCGCACCGCCGGCCCGCCGTCCGCCAGCCGAATCCGCGTCGCCGGGTACAACTCCACCTTGCCGCCGTTGCTCAACTGCAGCACCGTCGACGTATCCCCGGCCGTCACTTCATCGCCGGTGAAAACCGTCGCCCCCCGCGGCATCCACACATCGTTCACCCGCGCCTCACCCCCCGCAATCAG
>JAFGRT010000222.1 GCA_016935015.1 Acidobacteriota bacterium
ACCGTCATCTTCGCGCTGCTCCTGGCGGCCACGGCCCTGGTGACAGCGGAGAGTTTCGAGGAGCGGCTGCTGCGAGAGATCGAGCTGTTCCAGGGGACGCCCTACGTGTGGGGCGGCGAGGATGACGGCGGGACCGACTGCTCGGGTGCGGCGACTTCCGGCGGTACCCGTTGGCCGTTCCGCAGCGGCTATGTCGACGGCGTCACGGTGCCAGAAACGCTTTCCGTCCCGCCTGAAGGACCACGTACCAGCCAAGGCCGATCAGCGCCATGATCCCACATTTCTCCCCATAGCCCGATGGCCGCCCCTTGGCCGACAGATAGATGATTAGGCCCGCCAAGGGAATCAACGAAACGAACATACCCATAGACTTGAGCAGCTTCAGGAACAGGTTGTCGCCGCGGCTGGTCCGGAGCGTGAAGGCGACCGCCACGACCAGAATGAGGCCGAATACCAGCAGGGAAAATATTGACCATAAATTAGCCATGCATCACCTCGGGCAGGATGTATTTGTATGAGACTTATTGTTTAATTTCCACTTTAACATCCGCCACTTGAAGAGCCAGGCTGCTCTTGACCAGGTGGTAGCCGGTGAATTCCCGGATCTCATCCCTGGCCAACCTGATATCCAGGACGGTGTCCTGATCGAGAATGAATCCTTCGGCATCCACGAATTTGATCAGGGCGCTGATTTCAATGGTCTGATTGGCGCAGTTCTGCAATTTCATGATCCAGGAGAAGCGTGTGAAGACGTCGTCGCGGTCCGTCATCTTGCACTTGAAATCCAGCGTCTTGACCAGCACGGTGGGCGGGATGTTCAGATCCTCCACTTTCAGGGAATAGAGATAGGCGGCCACCTCCGCACGTTCGGCTCCCCGGTCCATAAGGGAGACGGCGAGGCCTTCCCGCCAGCCCTGGGTGGTGGCGGCGTAGGAATAGGCCGTCCGCCCCTTCTCATCTTCCATGGTGTAATCGGCGCCATGGGCGACCAGCAGCCTGGCGGCCGGAAGCTGGCCGTAGGCCGCCGCGGCCATGAGCGCCGTTGCCCCATTCTCCGTCTGGGCGTTCACTTCGGCACCATGATCCAGCAACATTTTGATGACAATGAGATTGCCACTCTGGGCGGCGTACATCAAGGGCATTGTACCTTTAAGAGCAGTGGCGTTGACATCCGCGCCGTTCTCGATCAACAGGCGCACGATTTCGGGCGAATGCTCCAGATTTTGGGGTGTGCCGGCGACGGCACAGATGGCATGCAGGGCCGTCCAGCCGTGATAGGCGGTGAAATACACGTCGGCGCCGGCGTCAAGGGCCTTCCGGATTTTCTTTAAATCGCCCTTCTCCGCCGCCTTGATGAGATCTTTGTCAGCGTCGGCCAAAAGACAGCCTATGAAGCAAAGAAACAGCAGACAGATTGCCCATATCTTGTGCATTGAGCCCCCCTTACCCACCAGGCTGGATGAGAGGAATATTATATCATGTGAAAATTTTCCGCACTATCAATTGAAATCGGAGCGGGCCACTGCATGGAGCTCGATTACCTTGCCTTTATCGTCCTGCCAAAACTCAAGTTTCCTCTGATACGGACAAGGGCTCGGCCGCGCCAGAGCGGCGCCCGCAGGAGTTCATTGTTAGAAATAGCGACTTTAAAACGAGTATCGCTTACGTACTGTCTTATTCACTCACCTGCCAGCGATCCAGAAAATCGGCCCGTGAATAGAGTCCCGGGATGGCCTGGTCACCCTCCTCGAAGTGGAAATGCACGAAGCGGGCATGATCATATTCCGTCAACGTGAAGGTGGCGATGGCCAATAGCTCGTTGGCGCCGCTCGAGCCCATTCTTTGGGTAAGATATTCACCATTGATCACTTCCACATGAATGACATCGCCCTTGACGGCCAGCAGCCTGATTTTGGGCGGAGTCACCGGTTCTTCCTCCGCCGGCGTGCGAAACGATTCCGGATCCTGATCCGACTCATTGACGGCACAGATCAGCATGTGGATGTCGTGCCGGATCCGATCCACATACTCGCCCCGGACCAGCGTGGATGAGGCCGCACCGGTGGACCACCGATACTCCTTGTCGAGATCGTAATTTGCCTCAATCCGGGGCGGCCCATCAGCCGTAGCGGGAACATCAATGGACGGCGGCGATCCGAGTGGATCCCGACTCACAACCATAGCGCCCGTGAGGCACACCAGGCATATGGCCATACCGGTGATCAGCGGTTTCAGCCAATGGCAATGGCATGGCATGAGGACCTCCTGTCGCCGATGCGCGGCAGAGGATGGAGGCAGCATCACGGGCCGTCGGCGGCGATGGTGGCGGCCAGATCGGCGACCTTGCCCAGGGCGGGGCCGATGCCGTAGAAGGCGCCGCTGCCGGGGGAGTACACGAACGGCTGCAGCTGTTCCACCACGGGCACGCCGTCGGCGTTGAGGATGGCCGGGTCGGCCTTGACGTCCACGATCTCGCCGATGAACAGGGTGTGCGTGCCCGCCTCCACCGTCTGCGTCACCTTGCACTCGACGACCAGGGGGAATTCCCGGACATAGGGGGCATCCACCACGGCGCTTTTCACCGGCGTCAGGCCGGTAGCCGTAAATTTGTCCGTGGTGCGGCCGGAGACGCGGCCGACGTAGGCGGCGTAGCGGGCCAGGTCCGCGCCGCCGATATTGACGGTAAACGCCTTGCGGGCCATGATGTTGCCGTGGGTATAGGTGGCCGGGCGCAGGCCGATCATGACGGCCGCCGGGCGCGAGGCGCACACGCCGGCCCACGACGAGGTCATCAGGTTGGGCCGCCCCGCGGCGTCGTAGGAGCCGATGACCCAGGCCAGGGTGGGGATGATGGCCGTGCGGGCGCCCAGGGACGTCTTCTCGCCGCCCGGGTCCGCGGCGGCCGCCGGCGTTTCTTGGTCAGACGAAAAGGCCGTCCAACCGGTCAGGAACAGGGCCACCGTGGCCAGAATCAGGATCCATCTCCACTGACGTTTCATCGACAACCTCCCGGGTGAATGTGTTCGCGCGATCGTCCGCCGCGGATTTCACCATACCATCGGCCCGCCTCTTTTGCAACCGCCGGCCGGTCCGGAGGATCCGTCGTCCACCGGGGGGCACCCCCTCGCCCGGCCGATTTCAGCGGCTTAAGGTGGACCTGGCGCGGCGGGACCGGGCAGTGCGTGTTCCGCATCGGATCCGACCATGCTGCTTCGGGCAACGCTGGCGGAATGGATCGACCATGTGGATTATCACAAGGAACACGTGGGCGTGGATCCTGTCGCCATCGGCTCCGATTACGGCTGCTCGGGCCACCTGGCCCCCCGGGAGGTGGCCACGGCCGAGGGATTTCCGCTCATCACCGACCAGCTGCTCAGGCGCGGGTACACCGCGGCCGAGATCGCCCGGATCATGGGCGGGAATTTCATCCGGCTGCTGCCGCAGGTGGAACAGATGGCCGGCCGGTGACGGGTGGCGATCCGCCACGGCGGTCATCATGAACAGGCGGCAGCGGTGCAGGCATTCCCGTTTCACATTCCCGCCCGGATTTGGTGCGGGGGCGGGATCGGCGGGTTCCGCATGGATGCTGCCAGGGGGATCGACGTCACCGCCCCCCCCACCCGGCGGCAGCCGGTCCTGACGTGACCAGGAAACGGGATGGCAAAGTGCCATGCACACCGAACATCCTGACACAGGCGTTACATCCCGCGTTGGCCCCCCCCACTGAACTCGCCTGCCTGCACAGCCGTTTCCGGCCCGGCTACGGCCGGGCGCTCCTCACAACCGCCAGGCGTACCCCAGCTTGACAAAAAACGTGCGGCTGGATTGGGTCAGCGGGATCTTCTGATCGCCGTTGTAGTTGTCGCTGTAGCCCAGGTAGAGCATGGTCCGCGGGTTGATCTTGTACGAAAACAGGAACTGCGTGAAGAAGTGCCTGTACCTGGAATCGATCTCGAATGTGTAGTTGGCGGGATTGTAGTCGTAGTCCACATACTGGATGATGGCCCGGAAAAAGGTGCGGATGCTGAGGTGGTAATAGGCGGCCAGCTGGCTGATGTTGGCCGTGTACAGCCGCTCGTCGTAGACCGTCATCCGCTCGTACGTGTGGCTGACATTGAACCGGACATGCTCGCCCAGATGGGCCAGCAGCGACACATCCAGGTTGCGGAGCTTGGCGGGGCGGACGTTGGCGAAATCGATGTGATCGGCGATGGCGGCGCCGGCCCATACTTCCAGATTGCCGGTGGGCCAGAAGCCGCCGGAAAAGGAGAACAGGTTCATGTCGAATTCACGGCCGCCATAGGCCGCCCGGTAACGTGTGCCCCGGAAGAAAAACTGGGATTGCCGCACCCCGTTGTACAGAAACCAGCCGGCGAACCGCCGGTTCAGCAGGTCGCCGTCCTCGTCGGCGGTATAGCTCACTTCGCCGCCCGCCCGGAAGTTCGCCCACCAGGCCTGGGGCGGGGCGTTCCACGTGTAGTTCACCCCGCCTTCCACGTTGCGGTAGCCGACCTGGGGGAGATAGCCGAGATCCGCCCGGAA
>JAFGRT010000003.1 GCA_016935015.1 Acidobacteriota bacterium
GAATCTGACGGCTCGACGCCACATCGACGCGTATTCAGGAACAAAGATTCCGCCTTCCGGCAGAAGGCGGCTACGGACACCAGGGCGGGACTGCGCCGGGGCAAGCGGGAGCGAGGGGCGGGGATCCACGCGGGGCTTGCTTTCGGGGCGGGAGCGTATTATCATCGGAAATCCGAAGAACGCTCCGTCACCGGCAATCAGAGGAAAGGTCATGCCCGACGTCGTCATCCTCACCGCCCGCTTCGGCCACGGCCATCTCAGCGCCGCCGAGAACATCCGCGAGGCGCTGACGGAGGAATTCCCCCACCTGACGGTGGAAATCCTCGATCCCTTCCAGGCCACCAATCCACGGTCCTACGCATTCGCCCGCCGGCTCTACCGCCTGGGCACCAACCACTTCCCGCGCTTCTACCACTGGGTCTACCTCTGGCTGGACCGCACCGAAGGCATCGACCGCTACCTGCGCAACAACCGGGCCATGTCCAGATTTTTCAAGGAATTATATCCCACCTTCCAGCCCCGGGTGGTGGTCAGCACCTACCCCGCCAACAGCGCCCTGGTGGAGCACCACTACGGCCCGGCCGCCGGCCGCCCCTTCCGCTTCTTCACCGTCATCACCGACTCGGTGACCATCAACCAGGCCTGGGTGCGCGGCGAGAGCGACGGCTATTTCGTGGCCGACCCGCTGACGGAAAAAGCCATGCAGAAGCTGGGCGTGCCCGCCGCCCGGATCACCGTGACGGGCTTCCCCACCCCGCCCTTCTTCGTGCGGCATCCGCGCCCGCCGCGGCCGGAGACCCCGGCCGGCCGGCCGCCGGCGCTGACCCTCCTCTACCTGCCCAACCAGGGGGTGCGCACCCTGTTCCACATCCTGCGGGTGCTGTGCAGCGCGGCGGTGGAGAAGATCATCATGCCCCTGGGCAACCGCGGACGCCTGATCCGCCGCACGCGCCGCTTCGGCGAGCGCCTGAAGTGCCGCATGGAGGTGACGGGCTGGGTGCCGGGCATCCACCGCCGCATGCTGGAGGCGGACCTGGTCATCACCAAGGCCGGCGGGGCCACGGTCCACGAAGCGCTGGCCGCCGGCTGCCCGGTGATCATCTCCCGGGTGACGCCGGGGCAGGAGGAGGGGAACGCCCGCCTCATCGAATCCCTGGGGCTGGGCCTGGTGGTGCGCGACGACCCGAGCCTGCTCCAGCTGGTGAAGTTCCTGCGGCAGGTGGATTTCGTGGTGCTGGACACTATGCGGCGCAACGTGGAAAACTTCCGCCGGGTGGACGCCCCCTTCCGCATCGCCCGGCACGTCCGGGCGGCCCTGGCCGACGCCGCGACCAGGGACGACGCCCCCCGACCGGCCAGTGGTCCGGAGCCGGGCGCCACCGCCACCGACGCCTGACCCCCTCGCGGGGAACATCCCGCCCCCCTCGCCCTTGAAAAGCCGGTTGCGCCACCGGTCGTTTTCGGCTACAGTGCAGAGACACATTCCAACGGACCCGAGGTGGACATGGTTGCCTTCTCGTTCCTCGACTGGTTCTGGCTGGCGGCGTTCATCGTGCTCATGGTGGGCAGCGGCGTGCTCTTCTACCGGCTGGGCAAGCGCTCGGAGGCGGATTTCTTCCTGGCCGGGCGCGGGCTCCCGTGGTGGCTGCCGGCGTCGTCGGTGTACGCCACCCACACCGCCACGGACACCCCCATGTGGGTGACGGGCGTGGTCTACAAGCACGGCCTGGCCGGCCTCTGGTACACCTTCTTCTCGGCCTGGTGCGCCATCAGCGCCTTCGTCTCAACGCGCATCTTCCGGCGCTCCCTGGCCTACACCCAGGCCGAGTGGCAGACGCTGCGCTTTTCGGGGCTGCCCTCCCACCTGCTGCGCGGCTGGATGGCCGGCTGGCAGGTGTTCATGAACATGTTCATCCTGGGCTGGGTGGGCATCGCCATGGGCAAGATCTGCCACTACGTCTTCGACTGGCCCACCTGGGTGGGGCTGGTCTTCTTCTCGGCGGTGTGCGCCATCTACGTCCTGGCCGCCGGCTACTGGGGTGTGGTCATGGCCGATTTCCAGCAGGGGATCATCGCCTTCATCGTCATCCTCATCGTCTCCATCTGGGGCGTGGCGGCGGCCGGCGGCCCGGCGGCCATCATCCAGCGGCTGACGGAGATGGGCCAGGCGGACCGCCTCAACCCCTTCGCCTTCACCGGCTGGTTCTCGGGTGACTTCCCCATCGCCTGGTTCCTGACCATGTTCGTCATCGCCGTCATCGGCGGTTTCGGCATGGGCACCAGCATCGACTGGTACGCCGAGGCCCAGCGCATCCAGTCGGCCCGCACCGTCAAGGACGCCACGTGGTGCATCTGGAGCGGCACGGCCCTGGTGCTGATGCGCAACGCCGTGTGGGGCGTGGCCATCCTGGGCTTCTTCGTCCTCTACCCCAACATCGCCGACGTCAAGGATTACGAGCTGGGCTGGTTCCGCCTCGGCTTCGAGAATCTGCCGGCGGGGATGATCGGCTTTTTCTTCGCCGCCATCGTGGCCATCCACATCTCCACCATCTCCACCCACCTGAACCTGGGCGCCGTCTACATGACCCGCGACCTGTACCATCACTACATCCAGCCCAAGGCGTCCCAGGAGCGGCTGGTCTGGGTGGGGCGCATCGCCACCTTTGTGCTGCTGCTGGGCTCCTTCGTGTTCGGCTCCATCATGGAGAACATCACCGAGTGGCTCATCTTCGCCCTGTGGCTGATGGCGGCGGGCGTGTGGCTGCCCAACATCCTGCAGGTGGTCTGGTGGCGCTTCAACGGCTGGGCCTACCTGGCCGCCTGGATCTCCAACCTGGTCTTCTCGTGGCTGGTGGTGTGGGTGCTGCCGGCCTTCGGCGTGATCCCGGCGCTGCAGGACTACGAGCAGTTCTGGATCCTGATGGTGCTGGGCGCCTTCATCTACCTGCCGGTGACGTTCCTGACCAAGCCGGAGAACATGGAGCACCTGGTGAAGTACTACGTCATGTCGCGGCCCATCGGCTGGTGGGGACCCGTCAAGCGGGAAGCCATCCAGATGGGCCTGCTGTAAGGAGGCGGTCATGGCACTGATCCGACGTGAATGGAAAGCCAAAGAGGCCGACGAATGGACCCGCGAGGACTGGTTCGCCATCATCCTCTCGCCCCTGGCCTATGTGGCCCTGATGGTGGGCACGGCCCTGAGCATGCTGCTGCTGCCGGCGGGCTTCATCATCCTGGGCGCGGGCATCGCCTTGACGCTGCTGCTGGTGTGGGTGATCAACCCCAAACTGTCCACCATTTCCACGGAATACGAGAAAAAGCAGAAGGACTACATCCAGCAGCTGGAAAAAATCACCGAGTGGGAGGCGACGGAATGAACGAAGGGCTCAAAATGGTCATCGGCATGTCGCTGGCGTACGTCACCTCCTTTGCCGGGTTGATCCTGGCCTGGTACGCCTACCGGAAGCACAAGCGGAACCGCAACGACGGAGAAGATCATGATTGACATCCTTTTCGGCATCGTGGTGCCGGCGACGGTTTTCGCCTTCTCCTTCTTGGTGACGTACCTCCTGTTCCGGCACTTCTCCCGGCAGCAGGATGACGAGTAGGGGGCGGAGCCGGGCGCGGCGGTGGAGTGCGCCCGCTCGAGGGCGCTTTGTTTTCAAGGGATTGCATTCAGTGCTGAGAGTGAAGCGGCGAGAGACGGATGGGCGAACCCGGGGGAGAATGGGTCACCCCGGGACATATTGTCTGGAAATCCGTTGGGCGGGGCAGATTCTTGCCCCGCCTTCGGCGAAGCCTGGGTACAGGGAACGCCGGCCGGGTGCGGCTGTGGAGTGCTGGACAGCGCTTTGTTTTTGGCGACATGGCCAAACGGTCAATCCCTGGTGCCGGTGGATCCATGTTTCTCAACGGCACAGCGGTCATTGTGGTGATGGCGCATTTCACGCCCCACAATCCTGGACATCATCCCTTATCCGGTCTGTGAGATGTCGTCGCAGAACACCGCTCCACCGGCGCGAGGCCGGTGGTGGCGGTCGTCAGACTGGCCGTTTGACTGGCGGTCAGTCATGGCCCCGCCGGCACGGGGCCGGCGGTGGCCGGCGAACATAGCCCGCGCCGGCCGGAACAAACGCCGTTACCGGTGATTGTGGATCGGCCACCCCGGGCAGGGGTGGCGAGCCCGTAGCCGGGGGCAGCGCCGGAGGCGCGGCCCCCGGGAAGGATGGATTCAGGAGACAGCCGCCCCGGGCCGGGGCGGCGGGAAAAGCCCGACACGTATGGGAGACCCGCCCGAACATTTCTCATGAAGAATCCAGCAAATTCTCGTGTCTTTTCCACCGGCCACGTGTATTCAGGTAAACAAAATCATGGAAGCCATTATGACGTCGACGTTTACCTGCCTGCTGAACCATCTCATTTTCGGAACGATAGAACGCTGGCCGGGCATCCGGCGTCAGGCAGAGCATCACCGGCGGCGGTCGTTGGGGGAGGAAGATGGGGATCTGCGAGGCATAACATTTCTTTCGATCCTCGATATTTGCCGGGGGAATGATTCCCCGCGCCCCTGCCCGGGGCGCGTGAACAAACTCGATGCCGCGATCCGGGGGCCGCGCCTCCGGCGCCGCCCCCGGCTATTGGCCTTGCGCCCCTGCCCGGGGCGCCGGAAAAGATGCGCCTTACGGCAGGAGGCGGCTACGGATGTCACCCGCTCCTGCCGGGCGCGGCTGTGGAGTGCGGGGCTCGCATGTCCCGGCGAAGTCCCGCCGGGTGGGACGGAGCCGGAACGCCGCTCTGGTTTAAGCGAAACGGCGAACAGGCTCCAAAGATTTTCTGTTTCGAGGCAGCCCTCTTCAGGCCCCGACAGGGGACCGGCCACCGATAGCCCAGGACAGCGCTCTGTATTTTTTTCTTTCGGGGATACCTTCCTGAGGCCTTTGGGCTTTGAAGAACCGGATGATCCAATGGGTGGCCTGTCGTACTCAACGCCTTTCCGAGTGAGCATGGATCGGCCGCCCCTCCCCGGGGCGCCGGAAAAGATGTGCCTTCCGGCAGAAAGCGGCTACGGGCGTCGCCCGTGCCCCTGGCCGGGTCGAGGGGTATCCGCACGGCGCGCGGCATCACAGGCACAGGCGGAAAACAGGGGTCAGGTGCCGGCCGGGGGGGTGTAGATCTCCGTCCGGTTGCGGCCGGCTTCTTTGGCCTGGTAAAGGGCGGCGTCGGCCATCGCCAGGAATTCACCGGCGGTGCAGGGCTGGTGGGCCGCCAGGTCGGCGATGCCCTGGCTGATGGTGATGGACAGGGGTTCCTCACCATAATGATAGACCGTCCGCTCGATCTTGTCGCGGATCTTGTCGGCCACCCGCCGCGCACCCGCCAGATCCGTATTTGGCAGGATCAGGAGAAACTCCTCGCCCCCGTAGCGGCCGAGCACATCCTCCACGCGGATTTCTTCACGGAGGTGGTTGGCGATGTGCTTGAGCAGATAGTCGCCCACCATGTGGCCGTATCGGTCGTTAACGGTCTTGAAATGATCGAGATCCATGAAAATGACGGCCAGGGTGGTGTGGTGCCGCCGGCTGCGGCTGAATTCCTTGTTCAGGGCGTCGAGAATATAGGTGCGATTGTAAAGTTCCGTCAGGGGATCCATGATAGAACTGATGTAGTATTCCTTATTGCGTTCTTCCAGGATGGCATTGAGGGTCTCCAGCTTTTCCTTCTGGGCCTGGATCTGGTCGCTTTTGGCCTGCAGCTCGAGGTTGGATTTCTTTTTCAGCCGGTAGCGGTTGTACAACAGCAAGCTGATCCCAACAATCAGCACACTGATCACCATCAGGAAATTCCGCAGGTTTCGCTGGGCCGCCTGCTCACGCTGCAGCAGCTCGATCTCCTTCTCCTTGCCCTCCACGGCTTTGCCGGCCTGCAACCGGGCCAGAGTGCCGGCCGTTTCCTCACTGAGCATCCGGTTTTCCAGCTCGTTGTACTGCTTGTAATACTCCAGCGCCCGGGCGTGATCCCCCATGGTGGCGTAGATCTCGGACAGGTCACGGTAGGCCAACCGGATATCCTTGCCCGCCTCGACCTCCTCGGCCAGCACCAGAGCCCGCCGTGTATAGTCCAAGGCCAGCTCGTACTGGCCCCGTTCGCGGTACAGGTCGCCGATGTCCCGCAGGGAAACGGCCAGTTCGGCTTTCTCGCCCAGCTCCTCTTTCAGGCGCATGGCCTGCAGATAGTAGCGGAGTGCCGTTTCACCGTCCCCCTGGGCGCGATACAGATTGCCCAGATTATTCAGCGAAACCGCCTCACCCAGGCGATCCCGGATCTCTCGACGGATCTTCAGGGCCCGCTGATGGTATTCCAGCGACTGGTCGTAGTCCTGAAAATAGACGTAGTAGATCACGCCCATGTTGTTGAGTGGGTTGACGATCCCCCGCTGATCGCCCAGTTCCTCGAACAGCCGCAGCGACTTCTGGTAGTATTCCAGAGCCAGCTGATACTGTTTCATTTCGTCGTAGATGACGGCGATGTTGTTGAGGGTGTCGGCGATGCCCGCCCGGTCGGCGATCTCCTCCCGGATGCGCAGGGCCTGGAAGTAATATTCGAGGGCCTTGTCGTAGTCGCCCCAAAAGTAGTAAATGGTGCCGATATTGCTGTGGGCCAGGCCCACCAGCCGCTGGTTGCCCTGGCTTTCCATGAGGGCCAGGGCCTCGAAATAGTACTCCAGCGACTTCTTGTAGTCGGAACGAAAGCGGTAGATGACGCCCAGATTGTTCAGGCAGGCCGACACCAGGTCGTGGAAGTTTTCGCGCCGGGCCAGCGTCAGACAGCGCTCGGTAAATGCAGCGGCGTCGGTGAAATTGCTCAGGTAAATATGGGCCACGCCAAGGGTCTTCAGGGCCGTGGCCGCCTGGCGGTGGTTGTCCTGCCGCTCGGAGATTTCCAGCGCCTGATGGGCATAGGGCAGGGCGTCCTTGGGCGACACGTCCAGATACGCCACGGCCAGATCGTTCAGAATGGACGGTTTCTCGGCCTCGGAGGCCGTCTGCAGGCTCTGGGTGAGCTCATCGATCCGGGAGGCGCCCGCGGGCACCGCCAACAGGACCGCGGCCAGCACGCAACAAATGATGGTCTTCATACAAACCTGGATGTAAACGGACACCTTACCCATATGTTTACCACCGGCGGAGCGGAAAAGCAATTTCCGTTGCACGGCCGGCGACATGTTCGCGGAAAAAAAGCGGGGCTCAGCGCGGCGGCTCGTAGCGCTCGTAATAGCCCAGCAGGCGGCCCTGGCCGTCCCGCACCGCCCGCATATAGATGCGATGCTTCTCGTTGTCGGTGATGATCCGCTCGTCCAGGCTGTCGTCGGTCATGGCGGCGAAAATTTCACGGATGACGCGGCACGATTCGGCATTGTGGCAGTCCAGCACCGATGTGCCGATGAGGGCGGCCCCGGCCTCATAGTGGGCCACGGCGGCGGCGTTCATGTAGCGGATGATGTGGTGCGTATCGACAAAGACCAGCGGATCCTTCAGGCTGTCGAGCAGCAGCGCCGGCAAAATGTTCGTCATGTTCGGTTCTCCGGCCGCCGCACCGTTCCCGACGGACGGCACGGCGGAATATCCGCTGATTCTAGCGGATCGCGGCCCCGCTGGCAACGGATTTCGGCCGTTCGACCGGGCCTCGGCGGGCCGCTCAGCCCGTGCCCGCCATCACCGGCCGGGATCCAGGCCGGTCAGCGCGCGGAAGGGCGGCCGGGCCACCTGCCCTGTTTTCAGGGCCGACTGGATCATGAGGAACTCGCCCACGTTCTCCATGGTCAGCAGCCCGGCCAACCGCCCGTTGTGCATAACGGGCATGGAATGGCAGCCACAGCCCTGGAGACGCTCGAACGCCGCCGCGATCATGTCGGCCGCGTCGAGCACCTCCAGCCGCCGATCCATGGCGTCGCCCACGGGGTACGCCTCGCCGTGCTCGGCCAAGCCGCGCAGGAGGTCGGCGCGGGTGAGCACACCCACCACCGTCTCCTCGTCCACCACCGGAAAGTCCTGCTGCGAGCCGGCCAGGATCAGCTGAACCGCCTCCCGCAACGTGCTCTGCGGCGTAAGGGTGCGAAAATCGGTGATCATGGCGTCCCGCACCGGAATGCCGTCGAACACCGATTTCATTTTGGCCATGTTGGCTTCCTGGGCGGCGCCGATCCAGACGAAAAAGGCGATAAAGATCAGGAACGGGTTGACGAAGAACCCCAGGAAGCCGAAGCCCAGGGCCAGCGCCTGGCCGACGGTGGCGGCGATCTGGGTGGCGCGGGCGTACTCCATGCGCATGGCCAGAACGGCGCGCAGCACCCGCCCGCCGTCCATGGGAAAGGCCGGGATCATGTTGAAGAGCACCAGGAAGATGTTCACCACCATCAACCGCTCCAAAAAGGAACCGGTGGTCATGGTCAGGGAGGCCAGCGGTTCGAGGGCGTGGGACAAAACCAGCCAGCCGAACAGGGCGGCGGCGATGACTACGTTGACGGCGGGGCCGGCCAGGGCCACCCACAGCTCCTGCCGCGGATCATCGGGCATGCGCTCCAGCCGGGCAACGCCGCCGATGGGCAGCAGAGTGATGTCACGCGTCCGGATATGGAACTTCTGCGCCATGAGGGCGTGGCCGAATTCATGCAGCACGACGCAGCCGAAGATGGCCAGGACGAACACGATGCCTGTCAGCGTGCCGGCCAAGCCCAGCCCCTGCAACCAGTGGGTCAGGATCACCCACAGGATGATGAGTAGGAACGTGGCGTGGATATAGACGGGGATACCTTTATATTGGCCAATTTTCCAGGACCATTTCATGACGACCTCCTCGCGGATCATTCCCGCCGGTGATGCATTGAGCGACACCCGAGGCTACCGGCGAGCCGACAGGTGTCGATTATGGTTACATGCAGCGGATTCAGTCTGCCGGCCTTACCCACCCTCTGTCAACGGCCGGCACTCGGTGAGATGCGCCCCGGAAACGTCCGGATTCCGGACCGAAGACCGGAAAAAAGGCGGATGGAATTGGCGACAGCGCTAGTTCTTGGAAACGATTTTTTCCTCGAACCAGCGAGAGGTGTAGGAGCGTACCATTTGCAGGAGGGAGATGGTGGCGATGAAGGGCTCGGGCGAGCGCCGGGCGTGCTGGTAGAGATTGACCAGGGCGTTGGAATACTTGTCGAGGTAAATGTTATCGATCTGGGAGGGATCGCCCATGACCATCATCTTGGAATCCTCGCCCAGACGCGTACCCAGGGTGCGCAGCTGGAACGGGTTGGCGTTCTGGGCCTCATCGAAGAGGATCACCGAGCCGGAGAGATCGGAACCGCGGATGTCGGCCAGGTTCATCATCTCGATGATCCCCTCCTCCATCATGCGCTGGTAGCCCTGCTCCATGTTGAGGATCTCCGAACCGGTGAGCTTCTGGAGCTTCTCGATGAACGGGCGCATGCGCGGCAGCAGCTTGCGCTTGAGGCTGCCGGGCAGAAAGCCGATATCCTCGCCCAGGCGGGATTTGGTGACGATGGGCTTGATGAGCTTGACGGAGTCATACTTGCGGCGCAGGAACACATGCTCCAGGGCGGCGGCCATGGCGATGTGGGTCTTGCCGGTGCCGGCCTTGCCGACGATGACCTGGATCTTGACATCGTCGTTCATGGCCTGAACCATGCAGATGGCCTGCTCGAAATTGTGGCTGTGGTTCTGCTTGTCCAGGACTTTGGGCCCGACGCCCAGGGTGCGCACCCGGTCGTAGGCCAGGTAGCGGAGAAGGTCCCCCTCGCGGATGCCCAGCCCCACCAGATTGGCGGACTCATCGCGCAGGATCACTCCCTCGTTGTAACGCAGCCGGAAGCGGCTGATGCCGCCCAGCGTCCAGTCGGACGGCCGCCGCCCGGCGAAGAGCGCGCTGACCTCGTCCGGCTTCAGCACGATCTCGCGCAACGGATCGCTGATGCCGGTCAGGCTCTCCTCGGTGACCCGGTCATGCAGGTAATCCTCGGCTTTCATCCCCAGGGCATGGCACTTGATGCGCAGGTTGCGGTCCTTGGTCACCAGGATGACGGGTCGATCACCGACTTCCCGCTTCAGGCGCATGACCGAGGCCAGCAGATAGTTGTCAAAGTATTCCAATTCCAGCTCGGGCGGGAAATTGGCGTCCTCGTGCCCGGCGAGGATAAAGAGCAGGCCGTCGAAACCGTTGCGGATACGAGTCCCGGTGGCGGGACTGTAGGCACCCGAGGAGATGATCTGCTCGAGCTTGCGCGAGACTTCCCGGGCGTTGAAGCCGATGATGGGATCGCTCTTCTTGCGGTCGATCTCGTCCAGCCCATAAAGGGGGATCACGACGATATGCTCCTGAAAACGGAACATGGAGGACGGGTCGTGCAGCATCACGTTGGTATCCAGGACATACACCTTGCGCTGCTGTTCCTGGGCGGTGATGGCCGGCAGAACGGCCTCCATGAGATTGACATGATTGCGGGTGATTTTTCTTCGGGATTTCGGCTTATCTGCAGTCCGCATGGACAACTCGATCATTCCGGGATGCCGAGCGCCCAAGGGCGGTCACACGGCGAAGAGTGCATACCGGTACGGTACCAGAAAACGGGCGCCGATTCAACCGGCGGATGATGAGGATTTGATGAATTCTACCCGGGGGCTCATCCATCGCCGGGGATCGCCGAAGCATCATCCATAGCCCAGTTCGCGGAGGCGCTCTTCGGAGAAGCCGAAGTGATGGGCCACCTCGTGCAGCACGGTGATCTTCACCTGGCGGATGATGCGTTCCCGGGTCCGGCAGGCCTGGACGATGGGGCGCCGGAAGATAACGATGCGATCAGGCAGGGGCGCGAAGTGGAAGGAGCTCTTGTGGGTACGCGGAATCCCCTGGTACAGCCCGAAGAGGGTGCCGCGGCCGAGAAGCCCCATTTCTTTGAGCAGCTCCGGTGATGGAGCCTCCTCCACCACGATCTCTACATTGTCCAGTTTGGCCAGAAAATCTTCGGGAATGTCTTCCAGCGCCTGGGCCACCAGTTCTTCGAATTCCGCCATGCCGATCATAAGCCGCCTGCCTTTGGCTGTCCTGATGCTTCGCGGGGCGAAGAGGATCCCGCAACCATTGTACCGCTCGGTATGTTTGGTCGGCCAGCCATTTATTTCCCGCCGGTTAAACAGCCGGCGATCCATGGCCTCAACTCCGTCCGGTTCAGGATGTTCGGCCGTTGCATTTTCTGCGCATCCGGCATAATATGGAAGGAAAAGTCCGGCAGACATCCGGCGTGAATCCCCGGGAGGATCCTCCGAGGCGATGCGGCGCAACGTTACCGAAATCATTGGCCGGCGCATTCTCAAAACAGCCCTGTCGGTTTTCGTGGTGGGCACCCTCAGCCGGCTGTGGGGTTTGTCCCTCTTTTTCCCCATCGTGGCCGCGGTGGTGACCATCGAACCCACCCTGTCCGAATCCATCAGCAAGGCCAAGGTACGGTTTCCGGCGGTGGCCATCGCCGCCGCCGCGGCGCTGGCCGGACACTACGCCTTCGGTCCGCAACCCATCGCCTATGCCATTTCCCTGCTGACAGCCATCTTCATCCTCAATCTGCTCAAATGGCACGACGCGCTGATCATCGCCACCCTCACCGCCGTGGCCATGATTCCCGAAGCGGGCGAAGTGAATCATGTCCTCAACTTCATGGAAAGACTGCTGGGCACTTCCCTGGGCATGGTCGTTTCCACCGGCATCAACCTTTTTTTTCTGCCGCCCAATTACTTCCCTGTCATCAAGCGCTGTATCGACGAGCTGCATGGCGACCTGGCCGCCCTGCTGAACGAAATCGGCCGGCTCCTGGCCGGCGGGCACCCGCCCGTGCTGCCCGAACTCGACGAAAAGATGGAACAGATCATTGACTGTTACCGTCGCGTTGGGCACTACCTCGCCCTGCAGCGAAAAGTGCATCGGTTGCGGAACCGGAATCGTTCCCTGACCCGGTTGCTGGCTCTCTACCGGAAAAGGACCGCCCTGCACGAGCCTGTGTTCCTGCACCTGGGCAACATCATCGCCGAGCGGACCTATCAGGCCACCCTGGACACCAGCCAGCGCCACATTCTGACGGACTTCATCCACGTCATCCGCCAGGTATTTCTGGATCAGGCGGATCTGAACCGGTTGCACCAGACACGGGCCGACCTGAATCGCATGCTGATGCAGCACTACGACGGCACGGCCGTCCTGCCCGACGAGGGGGAGCTGTCCTCACCGGGCGGCATCAATCCGGCACTGTCGCTCATTTACGATCTGTTGGGGCTCAATGCGGCCATCTTTCGGCTGGGTCATTACGAGCGGCAGCATAGCGAGTGTCAGACGGTACCCGCCACCCTCGATTACATGACCTTCCGCTTCGGGAAACGGTCATCCGATTCGTGATCGCCGTCCCGATCAGCTCCCGCCGCACACCCGGCAATGACGGCTGCGGCGCAGCCGGATGTGGTCGAACCGCTGATGGCGGCCGTCCCAGAACAACATGCATTCCAGCAGCGAACTCCCCATTCCGATCAGGTACTTTAAGCCTTCCAGCGCCTGCATGGAGCCGATGACGCCGGCGGTCGCCCCCAGCACCATGACCGGTTCGGCGTCGATCCCTGCGGGCAGGATACAGGCCAGGCAAGCCGTGTGCGGCGGATGCAGAAAGGCCAGCTGCCCCTGGTAGCCGGCGATTCCGCCATGCACCAGGGGCAGGCCCTTTCGGACGGCCACCCGGTTCAAGGCATGCCGGGCCGGGAGATTGTCCAGGCAGTCGATCAGCAGATCGGCGTCCCCGATCAGTTCTTCCGAGTTTTCAGGCGTAAGGGACTGATCCAGTGGCGTGACACGAATGTCCGGATTCAGGGCGGCAACAGTCCGGGCGGCGGATACCACCTTGGGCTGACCCAGGCGTTCCACGTTGTGCAGCAGCTGCCGGTTCAGGTTGGTCATTTCCACCCGGTCATGGTCGCAGATGCGCAAATGGCCGACCCCGGCGGCGGCCAGGTAGAGCAGTACCGGTGCCCCAAGCCCACCGGCGCCGGCCACGAAGACCGTTGCCTTTCCGAGTCTGGCCTGGGCCTCCTCCCCCCACGACGGAATGCCCAGTTGCCGGGCATAACGAAGTTTTTCGTCGTCCGAAAGCGGCATGGAAACGCCACCTCCTATTTGGCTGAATTCGCACCGAATCGTCCGGCTAGGTCCTGGCGGCGGGCGGCCGCCGGAATGCGCGGGCACCGGGCTTGCAAAGCGTCACAAAGACGCCGTGTCCATCACAGTATCATGAGGATCGTAGCGTGCAAAGATGATTTTTTTATGAAGAAATTGGAGAATCCGATCCGACACAGAGGCCGGCAATCGGCAGCACCGTCGGACCGATGGACGTGACGGCGGGCACCGGCGCCGGATGGTGTGAACGTCCCTGTTTTCAGACCCGAAAGGCTTCCTTGAGGTTTTCGGTGACGATCTGGCCGTCGAACAGGTGGATGATGCGGTGGCTGTACTCGGCGTAGGAAGGGGAATGGGTCACCATGACGATGGTCGTACCGGCCTGGTTCAATCCGGTCAGCAGTTCCATCACTTCGTCGCCGTGGGTGGAGTCCAGGTTGCCCGTCGGCTCGTCGGCCAGGATCAGTTTGGGGCGCCCCACCACGGCCCGGGCGACGGCCACCCGCTGCTGCTGGCCGCCGGAGAGCTGCTGCGGAAAGTGGTTCTTGCGATGGGTGATCTGCATATTCTCCATCACTTCACCCACTCGCTTCTTACGCTCGGCGGAAGAAAAACCCTGATAGAGCAGCGGCAATTCAATGTTCTCGAAGACGGTGAGCTCGTCGATGAGGTTGAAACTCTGGAAGACAAACCCAATATTGGATTTGCGCAGCCTGGAGCGATGCCGCTCGTTGAAACGGGACACTTCCTGGTCCATAAAGTAATACTCGCCTTCCGTCGGGTTGTCGAGCAGCCCCAGGATGTTCAGCAGGGTGGATTTGCCGCAGCCGGACGGCCCCATGACCGCCACGAATTCGCCCTCCTGGACTTCCAGATTGACGCTGTTCAGGGCTGATGTTTCCACCTCTTCCGTGGTGAAGATCTTTTTGAGTCCAATGGTTTTTAGCATGATGTACTCCCGTATGGAAATCCTATTTCAATATCAGTCGGTCATGATCACCGAAATGATCATAGGACGAAACGATGACCTGGTCGCCGGGCTTCAAACCGTCAATTACCTCATAGAAACGGGGATTGTAACGGTTCAGCTTGATGGATCGCTTCTTGGCGACGGTGCCGCCCTCGTCCAGCATGTAGACCCAGTTGCCGCCCGTATGCTGGTAGAAGCCGCCCCGGGCCAGCAGAACGGCCTCGGTGAGATCGCCCAGCTGCAGCCGGATTTTCAGGGTTTGCCCCCGCTTGAGCCCGGCCGGAGTCTCACCGGTGAAATACATGTCGGTTTTGAATCGACTGTCAATGACTTCCGGATAGATTATACGCGTTTCCAGGGTAAAGGTTTGTCCCGACACCTCCACCTCGCCGATCTGGCCCCGATCGATGCGGGGCAGGTAGTACTCGTCGATTTCCGCCTGGACCCGAAACCCATCCAGTACGTCGATCTGGCCGATGGATTGCCCGGGGGCCTTGAATTGGCCGATTTCCGCATTTAGCGACGTCAGTTGACCGCTGATGGGCGCCCGGATGATGAGGTCATCCATTTTGGATTGGAGAATGCGCATGTGAGACTCGGTCTGGATGATGGAGGCGTTCAATTTCTCGATTTCGGCCTGGCTAAGGGCCAGGGTCTGCTCGTGGGTCTGAACGGTGATGTCCTTGCGCCGCAGCAGGTATTCGTACTGGTCATGGGAGTTTTCATAGTCCTGGGTGGAAAGAAGTTTTTCGTTGAACAGATCCTGGTTGCGGAGAAACGTCCGCTTTTGCATCAGGATTTCATGCTCCAGGGCCATCAGTTCGCCCTTCAGCTGGAGTCGGCTCTGCTCGAGCTCCAGCTTCAGGGTCCGCAGCCGGTTCTGCTCATCCAGAAGTTGGGTTTCACGGGACAGATACTCCAGCTGCAGATCAGCATTGCTCAGTTTCATGATCTGATCGCCGGGTTCCACCAGGGTGCCCTCACGAATGAAAATCTGCTCGACCTTGCCACCTTCGTTGGCGACCAGGAAAAACTCCTGGAGCGGCAGGACGTTGCCGTTCACGGGGATGTATTCCTGGAAGGGCCCCTTCTCCACCGTGGCGATGGTGAGCTTCTCCAGATCGACATTGAGGGCCGTTCCCTTCTCCTGGCTCAGAAAACCGTAGATCACAGCGGCCAGGAAGGCCACCGACACGAGAATGAGGGTGATTTTCTTAAGTGTCCAGCGTTTCTTCTTGATGATGCGGTCCATGCCCATGTGTGCGTATCCTGCGCGATGTCGTGTTTGTCTGTCGGCGGCCCCGGCCAGCCATCGCTTTCACTTGCAATTCATATGCCAGATCAGGGCGGATCCCGTACCGATGGGACCGGATCGTCACCCAGCCGGAACCGTGCGGTGGATGGATCCGCCCAGAACCGGCCGGTGGTTGCGGCCCGGCAGAAGCCTGATGACCGGGAACGTTGAAACAGCGCATGTTGCCGGGCGGGGGAACAAGGGATATGTCCGTTAACGGACAGTCACTGTCCAGTGCTGAACAGTGACGACTCACGGAGGACCGGCTGGCGGGGTTTTCCGGCGAATTGTCCCGCCGACGGCCGGGCACCCGATTTGCAGGATTAACCGCCGGACATATTTTGCTGTCGTGGCAAAAATGGTATGATGATCCTGTACACGGAGGGTTGCGTCAATGGATGGCAAATTCGGCAAGGTGCTGGTGGTGGATGATAACGAGGATGTGCTTCTGTCCATCCGGCTGCTATTGAAGAAACATGTGGCCACGGTTCACACCGAGAAACGACCGGAGGTCATTCCCAACCTCCTTCGCAACGAGCAGTATGACGTCATTCTGCTGGATATGAATTTTTCCCGTGACGTCAGCAGCGGCCAGGAAGGCTTCTACTGGCTGAATCATATCCTGGAACTGGACCCCTCGGCGGTGGTCATCCTCATTACGGCTTACGGCGGCGTAGAATTGGCCGTGCGGGCCATCAAGGAAGGCGCCACGGATTTCGTGCTCAAGCCCTTTCAGAACGAGAAAATGCTGGCCACCGTCTCCGCCGCCCTGAAGCTGCGGCAGACCCAGACGGAGGCGGAGCTCCATCGCTGGCGGCAGCGCCAGCTGAGCGCCGATATCGATCAGCCGTTTCACGAAATCATCGGCGTGTCGTCGGCCATGCAGAAGGTGTTCGCCACCATTGAAAAAGTGGCCGGCACCAGCGCCAACATCCTGATCCTGGGGGAAAGCGGCACCGGCAAGGAACTGGTGGCCCGCGCCCTGCACCGTCACTCCCGTCGGGCCGGTGAGGTGTTCATCTCCGTGGACCTGGGGGCCCTCAGCGAAACCCTGTTCGAGAGCGAGCTGTTCGGTCACGTCAAGGGTGCCTTCACTGATGCCCGGGAAGACCGGGCCGGGCGCTTCGAGATCGCCTCGGGCGGAACGATTTTTCTGGATGAAATCGGCAATCTTCCGCTGCCGCTGCAGGCCAAGCTGCTGACGGTCATCCAGACCCGCCAGGTTACCCGCCTGGGATCGAACCGGTCGCGCGCCATCGACATCCGCCTCATCTGCGCGTCCAACATGAACATCAACCAGATGGTCCTGAACAACCAGTTCCGCCAGGACCTGATGTATCGCATCAACACGGTGGAAATACACCTTCCTTCTTTGCGCGAACGCCTGGACGACATCCCCCTGTTGGCCGAGCATTTTCTGCGTATCTACAACAAGAAATATCATAAACTCAGCAAGCGGTTTGCACCGGTGACTCTGCAACGCCTGCAGCATTACCATTGGCCGGGGAATGTCCGGGAACTCCAGAACGCCATCGAGCGGGCGCTGATCTTGTCAGAAGCCGACATCCTCCAGCCACAGGACTTCTTTTTTCCCGAAGGAGATGCCCAGAGCCAGGGGCTTGCCCTGGAAAACCTCAACCTGGATGAGGTGGAGAAGATTCTGGTCCGGAAAGCGCTGGACAAGCACCGGGGCAATATCAGCAAGGCCGCCGGCGAGCTGGGATTAACCCGGGCGTCGCTCTATCGGCGGCTGGAAAAATATGGCCTATAACCGTTTCCGTCTGATGATCATCATCCGCCTGCTCTTCCTGGTGGGGACACTGGTTCTCTTCATTCTCCTCTTTATGGAAACGGAACAGTATATCACCATGGCGCTGGTTGCCGCGGCGATCGTAGCCCAATTCATCAGCCTCATTCGATACCTGGACCGCAGCAATCGTCAGTTGGCCCGCTTTCTCGACTCCATCCAGCATGAGGATTACACCCAAACCTTCGAGAAGGCGGACGGAGATGCCTCCTTTCAGGAACTGAACGCCGCTTTCAAGGCGGTGATGGACAAGATCCGCCAAACCCGCACCGAGCGGGAGCACCAGCGCCGCTATTTGCAGACCGTGATCCAGCACGTAGGCATCGGCCTGATCGCCTTTCGGCCGGACGGTCATGTGGAACTGGCCAACAATGCCGTGCGGGGCATCCTGCGGGTTCATCATTTGAAAAACATCCATACCCTGGCCAGCTTCAGCCCGGAGCTGGTGCAAACACTACTGCAGATGCGTTCGGGGGAAAAAAAACTGGTCCGTGTCCAACTGCCCGAGGATCAGCTGCAGCTGGCCCTGGCGTCTACCGTGTTCAAGCAGCGCGATCAGCTCTACACCCTGGTCACCATCCAGGATATCCGTATGGAACTGGAAGAGAAGGAGATGGAGGCCTGGCAGAAACTGACGCGGGTGCTGACCCATGAAATCATGAACTCCGTCACTCCCATCGCGTCGCTGACATCGACGGTCACCCGCATGCTGGGTGAGAATGACAACGTACCGCAGGACTTGCGCCTGGACGAGGAAACCGTGGCCGACATCCATGCCGCCCTGAACTCCATCCAGCGCCGCAGTGAAGGCCTGCTCCATTTCGTAGAGACCTACCGCAGTCTAACCCGCATCCCCCGGCCCAATTTCCAGATTTTTAACATTCATGAGTTGTTCGACCGGGTAGAGCGGCTGCTCATGCCGCAATTGGAGGAAAAATCCATCCCTCTCGGCGTGGAGGTGGTCCCGCCGAATCTGACCCTGACCGCCGATCCGGACCTGATGGAGCAGGTGCTGCTCAATCTGCTGCTCAATGCCGCCCAGGCGCTCGATTCGACGGCGGATCCCCGGATCCGGCTGTCGGCCCGCCTGGACGCCGGCGGGCGGGTGAACATCCAGGTCTCGGACAACGGGCCCGGCATTCTGGATGAGGTCATGGAGAAAGTATTCATCCCCTTCTTTACCACCAAGCCGTCGGGCTCGGGCATCGGCCTAAGCCTGTCCCGGCAGATCATGCGCCTGCATGGCGGCACCATTTCCGTCCGCTCCCGCCCCAATGAAGGCGCCATATTTACCCTGCGCTTTTGAATGAGTGCTCCACAACAACAGAACCGCCGGCCTGGCGTCGGAATCAGCCGTTGACCTGGGTGGACGCTCCGTTATTAAATGGATCATCTGCTGAAGAATGCCATGACAAGGAGGCGGCATGACCGGTCTGGAGGATTTGGAAAAGGCCCTGGTCAGCATTGAAGACGCGGTGACCATGCACCGATTTTTCGAGGAAATTTTCACGCCCGCGGAACGTCAGACGCTCGGCCTGCGCTGGGAGCTGATGCGTCTGCTGCGGCAGCAGGTGTCCCAGCGGGACATCGCCGACCGGCTGAACATCAGCCTGTGCAAAATCACCCGCGGATCCCGCATTCTTAAGGATTCGAACTCCGTCACCAACCGTCTAATGGACGCACTATACGGCTGACGCCCTCCACGTTCAGCAAAACATGATGCGTCACCTGGCCGAGGCCCTTGTTTTCCACTATGATTGCATGATCGGGACCGAGATCGTGGCCGTTCCCGGCCCCAGGCGACGATTCATGCTCCGCCGCTTTTGACAATCAACCGGCCCCTCCGCGCATAGACCACCGAACACAGACCGGATTCGGCCCTTCTTTGGGAGTTGATTCCATCCCGATTATGTTCGCCGGTCGCGGTGGCTCCAATGGCGGACACCAGTGGAAATGCCGGTGATCAACGGCCATGACTCGGCAGGATGGACGAGTCACCCCGTTGCCGAGGCCGATAATCGACAATTTCTGCCGGTTTTTCTCTCTGATAATTGGCACGCCGGATGCAATCTTACCCGTCGTTGGAGAAATCAGTGGAAGGAGACAATACCCATGAAAAAAGTATGGATCGGATTGACCGTCGGCTTACTCATGATGGGCATGTTGGGACTGGCCACGGCGGCTCCGCGCCGCAGCGGTAAAGGAAAGAGCGGCACCGTCAAACAGAATCGCGACGGCAATCAGACCAGCCAGACCCGCAGCCGTTCCTCCCAGCGTCAGGGTCAGAATGCCGAAAACGGCACCCGCGCCCGCCAGCAACGGCGTGACGGCAGCGGCGAGGGGCAGCAGAAGAAACGTGGTCAAAACGACACTACTGCCGGACAGAAGTCCGGGAAAGACAACAACGGACAAGGGAATTCCGCCGGTCAAGGCCAGGGCCAGATGAAGCGGCAAGGCCAAAACGGTGAAAACGGCAACGGGTCCGGCCAGAACGGACAAAATACCCAAACCCGGACCCGGAAAAAAGACGGTACCGGTAAGTAATCAACCATCGTACGGATCTTCATCCAGGGGCGAACATGGATCATCCGGTTCGCCCCTTGTGTGCCGGAACCCCCCGCCTCCGTAAGCTACCCCCGAATCTGCCCCCTGCGGCCCCGTCATCATTGCCCGGTTCTGCTCTGGTCCTCCTGCCCTGTGATGGCGGCCATACCTCCGGATTGGGGTTGACCAGGGCAGCATGACCGGGTCTGCTTCGATAATCTATGGGGACACATGACGACGGATCGTCTCGCTGATGCGACAGGGTTCGTCGCCGAACTCGATCTCCACGGTGGAATGCTGGATGTCCAGGTCACGGATGATCTCCCGGATTCCCTGCTTCAGGATCACGATCTGCTCCTTGGAGATAGCGGCATCCACCACCACGTGCGTGCTCAGGACATGCCGCTCCCCGTCCAACGACCAGACATGGGTATGGTGGGTGCTGCGGACATGGGGCAGACGGCGAAAAGAACGCTCCAAATCATCGATGCTCATCCCCTCCGGAACGGCCTGCAGAAAGATATTGAGGGCCTTGCGCAGGGATTTCACCACATTGAACAGCACATAAAGAGTAATAAGGCCGGACAGGATAGGATCGAGGATATAGACCGGCCGAAAAAGAAAGAGAATCCCGACCACCAGGACGGCCAGCCAGCCCAGGACATCTTCCAGCAGATGCCAAGCCACAATCCGGGCATTAAGTCCGTGATGGCCCCGCAGGCGCAGGACCGCCAGTCCATTGACGGTGACTCCCACCACGGCGAACAGGATCATGCCCGGCGCGTGGGCCGGTTCGGGTTGCAACAGGCGGGGGATGACCTCGGACAGGATGAAGAGCGATCCGGTGATGAGCACCGCAGCGCTGATCACTGCACCCAACAGCGAGAATCGCCGGTAACCATAGGAGAACAGGCGGTCACCGGCCCGCTGGGAGTATTTCTCGAAATACCAGGCCATGCCCAGGGCCAGGCTGTCCCCCAGATCGTGGACCGCGTCGGCCAGGATGGCCAGGCTGTTGGTCCACAGCCCGCCCACGATCTCCAGCACCGTAAATCCCAGGTTGAGAAAAAAAGCCAGCCGGAGGTTGCCGGAAACAGAGTGATGGGAAGTATCGGCCGTCATTTATGTATTGTACCACAGCGGAAACGGCCGTCGGAAAACCTGGCGGCCCATACCCCGGGCGCCACCATGGCACCAGCCGCTAAATTATGTCGTTCGGGCGGATTCTCTTCGTCGCCGGAGGACGTGTTATATTCCAGCACCGTCGCGGAACGATTCCTCGCGGACATGGGCCTGGGTGACCCGCGCCCCGGAAGGCACGCTGCGGGTCAGCC
>JAFGRT010000043.1 GCA_016935015.1 Acidobacteriota bacterium
CGACCAAGCCTCCTGCCTGAACAGGCTGCGGCCGGGCCGATCCATGTCGCCGCCCGGTCGTGCTGTCGCCGCGCGCGGAACGAGCGTCAGTCGACCGCCGGCACCGCCGTCCGCTCCTCTTTCGCCGTGAGCAATGTCACCAGAATGGCCATTCCGATGGCCGCAAAAAAAGTGACGGCCATGGCCGTGATGGTCTTGTCCCAGCCGGTGACGATCCAGACCACGGTGGTGACCAGGCCGGTCAGGAGGGCGGCGATGACGCCGCGGGAGCTGAAGCGGTCCCAGTAGAATGACAGCAGCACGGCCGGCGCGAACGAGCAGCCGATGCCGGCCCAGGCATGACTGACCAGCGAGTAGATCTTCGCCGGACTGAACAGGGACAACGCCAGGGCCAGCGCCCCGATGACCACCACGGAGATGCGGGAGACGGCCAGCACGGTTCGGTCATCGGCCTTGCCCTTGCGCATGGCCCCTTTGAAGACGTCCTGGCTGATGCTGGACGCGGCCACCAGGAGCATGCTCTGGGCGGTGGAAATCATCGCCGCCGCCGCGCCGGCCAGCAGGATGCCGGCCAGCCACCACGGGAAAAGATCCTTGATGACGTGGGGCAAAATGGCTTCCGAATCAGTGACGGCATTGGGACCGTACAAAACCAGGGCGCACAGGCCGATGAGGACGACGCCGGTGTAAGCGAGCACGGTCCACAGGACGGCGATGTTGCGGCCGATTTTGACCTGGCGGTCGTCCCGCATGCCCATGAAGCGGGCGTTCAGCTGGGGCTGCCCGCCCAGGTAACCGAAAAACCAGGCGAAATTGTTGAAGATCAGCAGTCCGGCGGCAAAGCCCACGGTGGTGCCCGTCAGGGAGTCCATACCCGGCCCCGCCGCCGCCAGCGCTGCGCCGAAGTCCGTCGGCTGGCCCAGGACATGGATGAGCATGATGATGGGCGTGAGCACCAAGGTGGCAATCATGAGCAGGGACTGAAACGTATCCACCGCCACCACGCTGATGAATCCGCCTACGGTGGCGTAGGCCAGGATCACCGCCGCCGCCACGATCTGGCCCCACAGCGGATCCAAACCGAAAATGGGCACAATCTTCTCGCCGGCCCCGTTGAACTGCGCTCCCACATAAAAAATAAAGAAAAAGACGATGATGAAGGTGGAAAGCAGCCGGATGGTGTTGGCCTTGCGAGGGAACTTGGCCGAAAAGTACTCGGGCATGGTCAGGGCGTTATACTGCTTGGCCTCCTGGCGGAACTTGCGGGCCAGGGCCACCCAGGCAGTGGTGATGCCGGTGAGACAGCCCAGGCCGATCCAGATGCCCGACAGGCCAGTGGCGTATACCATGCCGCTGAAGCCCAGGAGCAGCCAGGCCGATTCACCCGTGGCCCGTTCGGAGAGGGCCAGCATCCAGCCGGGCAACTGCAGCCCGCCCAGCACGAAATCCGATTGCGACTTGGTACGCAGGGCCTGCCACAAGCCCAGGAGCATGGTCAGGGCCAGGTAGGCGATAAAAATCCAGAACATAGATCTTCTCCTCTTGGCGGGACTCGACTCCGGAACCGCGACTTTCGCTCCAGGCCGGCCTCACGGACTACATATCAAAACGTGCCCCCATCATAGCATTTCGTTATTTTCCCCCTCAACACCAAATTCCTCGCCCCGCGGCGGCCCGCCGGCACCCGGCCAGCCACTGGTTCATCTAGGCCATGTAACCATCACCGCACCAAGGGTTATCATACCGTAGAGCTTGTCCGGTCTTCATTTCGCAGGATTCTAGGAATTTGTATTGATTTTTCAGCAAAGCGTGCCGATTCTGGGTCCGAACACCACCGGCAGGCCGTCACAACCACCTTTTAACATCCAAATAACAATTACCTAACAATCGGGTGCGAGAATCCGCACTCGGTTTACTTGAATATCTTTTTCTTAAGGAGTGATGGGATGAAAAAATGCTCTCTCTTCATTGGCCTGGTGATGCTTATCGCCCTCTGCGGCGCGGCATTCGCCCAGGATTCCGAGTCCAACATGGACAAGATGCAGCAGAAGATCAAGCAGCTGGAAGAGCAGATTGCCGCCCAGCAGGCGATGCTGGAAGAGTTGAAGTCCGAGCTCAAGTCCAAGCAGACGCAGGACACGGACGCCGTCAAGCAGGTGGCCAAGGACACCATCGACAAGGAAATGGCCCACTACAAGGGCGTCAAGGATCTGAAGATCGGTGGTGACATCCGCGTGCGTTATGAGCCGACCCTCTACGATGCCTCCGGCAAGGAAGACCGTCATCGTTACCGGATGCGTTTTCGCTTCAAGATGAGCAAGGAATTCAAGTACGGCGTGGCCGGTCACATCCAGCTGGCGACGGGCAGTGCCAAGGCCGTCAATGGGACGGACCTGGGCGCCGAGCCGGTCTCCACCAATCAGACCTTCGACCGCAGCTTCGAGGAGAAGCCGTTCTGGGTGGACCAGGCCTATGTCACCTGGACCCCGGAAGGACAGAACTACTTCACCTTCGGCGGCGGCAAGTACAAAAATCCGCTCACCACGACATGGATGGTCTGGGACTCCGATGTGAATCCGGAAGGTTTCTATGAAACCCTGAAGTATAAAGGCGACAATTACGGCGTTTTTCTGACCGCCACCCAGATGATGCTGAAGGAAAACTCCAGCAAGGCCGATGCTTTCATGTTGGGCCTGCAGGGAGGTTTCGAAGTCAAGAGCGACATGGTCAGCGCCAAGGTGGCCGCCGGCTACTCCGACTACCGCGACTATGAATGGAACTACATCTACAGCAACGGCAATACCGTGGGTACGCTGCCCGACGGCACGGTCGGCCTGACCGCCGGTGACTTCGACATCGTCGACGTGTACGGTGAAGTCGGCTTCAAAACCAAAGTGCCGATCAAACTGCAGTTCCATTACGCCATGAACACCGGTAACGACCTGACCACCGGTGATTACGCCGACGAAGACCAGGCCTACATGTTCGGCGGCAAGATCGGTTCCGCCAAAAAGCAGGGCTCCTTCGAGCTTGGCGCCTGGTGGGCTCACATCGAGGCCAATTCCACGGTCGGCGCATTCACCGATTCCGACTTCGGACACAACAACCGCGAGGGTATCAAGGCCAGTTTCGCCTACCAGATTTACGACCACTTGCAGTTCGGCTTCGCCTGGTTCCGCACCGACAAGATCATCGGCGAAGATCTGTGGAACAAGTTCCAGTTTGATCTGATCTTCAAGTTCTGACACCCTATCTTTTCCCAACTGTTGTGAGGATGGCCCCGGTGGCCATCCTTTTTTTATGGTGATTGCCAATCACCTTTTTATTGCCTACAATGAGAGAGGCGGATTCCGCCGGATCATCTGGCTGACGGCCGGCCAACGGGACCGGGCTGTTGGACTGTGGGAGGAGGACGACGGATGACGGCTCTGTTATCAGTGCTCAAGGAATTCATTCAGCTGGAGCAGGTCACCGGAGTGCTGGTCCTGGATCGTTCCGGTAACGTCCGGGAAGGCATTTCCAGCGGCGGATCGGTCGATACGGATGCCGAAGCCGCCTCCCTGGGCCGGGGGGTCGCCGCCACCAAGACGCTCGGCCGCGAACTGGATATCGGCGAGTTGATCCAGGGCACCTTCGAGTATGAGGATTGCCTCCTGGTGGTCTCGCCGTTGGGCGCCCACGCCGTTCTGGTGATACAGGCGGATCGTGACGCCAATCTGGGCCGCATCCGCCTTCAGCTCCAGCGGCACAAGAAGGCCATCCTGCAGGCGTTGGCCGGTTGATCCGGCCCCTTTTCATCCACCGGCACCCATCATGATTTTCATCCCGTGGTTGAACATTTGCCATCCCATGGCGTACACTATTCCTTTCCAGTTTCCGCTTACGGAGGTTTTGTGATGAGTGTATCGCCGTCGAGTCGTATCTGCCTGTTCGCTTTATCGAGTCTGATATGGATGGGCCTGGCCCTGGCCACCGAAACAGCGGCTACGCCAGTCCCTGCCTGGCTGCAGCTGGGCCCGTTGCCGCACCCGGCCCCGGCTTTCGCCGCGGAGGACGGGACGGAATGGCCCTTCGACCGCCAACTGGATTTCCCCGCTCTTCCCCTGGATCGCCTGATCCCCGCCACCGATGCGGGTGTGCAATGGCTGCCCGGCGAAGTGAGCCGCTGGAGCGAGCACGACTCGTCGGAATGGAGCGGGACCCCCGCCGAGGGATCGGTGGTCTGTCTCGCCACCTATCTGAAGGTGGGCCGCTGGCTGGAGGCGCCGCTGGTCGTCCAGTGCAGTCACCCCGTCCGCGTCTATCTGGACGGCGTCAAGGCGGCGGAACGGCCCAAACCGGACGACAGCGGCCCCGTGACCGTGCCCCTCAAACTGGAACCGGGCCAGCACCGGCTGCTGATCAAATCGGTGCCCGCGGCGGACGCCGCTACGGCCTGGACTATTTCCGCCGGCCTGACCCTGCCCGATTACGCCGCCCCGGCCGATCTGGCCTTCAGTCTCGTTCCGGAACGTCCGCTGTCCATCCCGGACATTTTGGACCGGCCGGCCATCACCATGGCCCGCATCTCCGCTGATGGTGCCTTCGCCGCCGTGTCCTACCGCCGCATGATCCCCGGGACCGATCAAAGCGAAAGCTGGACGGAAATTCTGGCCCTGCCCGAAGGGGACACCCGGACCGTCATCCGCACCGGCCGCCCCCTGTCCGGGTTTCAGTGGGCCCCGGCGGGCCACGCCTTCGCCTACACCGCCCCGGTGAACAAAGGGACCACCACCCTCTTCACAGGCGACATGGACAGCGGCCGGATCGATCCCCTGCTGGAAAACCAGCAGGAATTCGACGGTTTCGAATGGAGCCCCAACGGCGACTGGATCCTCTTTTCCCGCACCCGCAAATCCGACCCGCCGCCCGAACATGTCAAGCGCATCCGCGACATTCCCGATCGCTGGTCCACCTGGCGCGACCGTTCGTTCCTTTACTCCGTGACCGTGCCCGACGGCATCGTCCGCCGCCTCACCGCCGGCGAGCTGTCCACCGACGCCGCGGCCATCCATCCCGACGGCCGCCGCCTCCTCTTCACCCGCACCACCGTGGATTACGAACACCGGCCCTACGCCGGCACCGAACTCTACACCCTGGACCTGGCGACCCTCGAGAGTGAACGCCTGTGGTCTGGCGCCTGGTACTCCGGCTGTGCCTGGTCGCCGGAAGGGGACAAACTGCTGGTCCTGGGCGGGCCGGCCATGTTCGGCGACCTGGGGGTCAACATTCCCGACGGCCGCGTGCCCAATGACTTCGACACGCAGCTGTACCTGTTCGATCCCGCCGGCGGTGAAACGCGGGCCCTCAGCCGGGATTTCGACCCCAGCATCACCGGCGGCGTCTGGCACCGCCCCGACGGCCAGGTCTACCTGTCGGCCATCGACGGCTCGTATGTCCGCCTGTTCCGGTTTGACCCGGCCAGCGGCGAATACACGCCCATCTCCACCATGATGGACGTGGTGAACCAGTTCGACGTGGCCGCCGGCGCGGCGTGGGCCGTGTACCACGGCTCGTCTGCCGCGGCGCCGCCGGCCCTCTACCTGCTGAACCTGGCCACCGGCGAATCCCGCCTCTTGCGCGAACCGGCCACCGCGGATTTCGCCCATGTCCGGCTGGGCGAGGTCCGCGACTGGTCCTTCGTCAACGAGCGCGGCGCCACCGTTCACGGCCGCGTCCACCTGCCGCCCGATTTCGATCCGCAGAAAAAATACCCCTGCATCGTCTACTATTACGGCGGCACCAGTCCTGTCACCCGCGATTTCGGCGGCCGGTATCCCAAAAACTGGTACGCCGCCCAGGGCTACGTGGTGTATGTCCTGCAGCCGAGCGGCACCTACGGCTACGGCCAGGAGTTTTCCGCCTGGCATGTCAACGACTGGGGAAAAATCGTGGCCGACGAAATCATCGACGGCACGAAGCAATTCCTGGCGGCCCATCCCTTCGTCGATCCGCAGCGGGTGGGCTGCATGGGCGCCTCCTACGGTGGCTTCATGACCATGCTGCTGCAGACTCGGACCGACATCTTCGCCGCCGCCATCTCCCACGCCGGCATCAGCTCCATCGCCAGCTACTGGGGCGAAGGCTGGTGGGGCTATACGTACAACGCCGTCTCCGCCGCCGGCAGCTTCCCGTGGAACCGGCCCGACATTTACATCGACCAGAGCGCGCTGTTCCACGCCGACAAAATCCGGACCCCGCTGCTGCTGCTGCACGGCTCGGCCGACACCAACGTGCCGCCGGGCGAAAGTGCCCAGCTCTACATCGCCCTGAAGCTGCTGGGCCGGGAAGTGGAATTCATCGAGGTCCTGGGCGAGGATCACTGGGTTCTGGATTACACGAAGCGGATCATCTGGTACAAAACCATCATCGCCTGGTTCGACCGCTGGCTGAAAGACCAGCCCCAGTACTGGGAAGATCTTTACGGCGACAAGTAGGGCGGCGTCTCCGTTCCATCCCGTGGCGGACCGGCCGTGCCCCGGCGCCGGTCCGCCGCGTTCGCCCGCTTCACTTTCCCGTAAAAATGCGCTACAATCCGTCCCGGACCAGGAGCTGCCCCATGCCGATCTTCGAGTATCGCTGCCGGAAATGTGATCAGGAATTCGAAAAACTGGTGTTCCGCCACACGCCGGCCGGCGAAATCCGCTGCACCGACTGCGACAGCGAGGACGTGGAGAAGTTGCTCTCCACCTTCGCCTTTACGGGCACCACCCGCAAGAGCGGCAGCGGCGGCTCATCCTCCTGCGGCTCCTGCCGCGGTGGCTCCTGCAGCTCCTGCACATGTCACTGACCCGCCGGTGACACCCCCTGGACCGACTCAGAACAGCACCGCCAGCCCGGCCCCCACATAGACGTCGGGCGCGGCATCGTTGAGTCCGGCACCCACGCGTATATCCAGCTGCACATGCTCGGCCAACTGGCACGTATAGCCGTGCTGAAGCATAACCGCCGCGTCCCCGGTCTCCGGAAATTCCACGATGAGCTCAGTAAACGCTCCCCAGCGCTGGCTGATGCCGAAGCCGGCGACAAGGCTGGACGCCCAGAAGAATTCACGGTCGGCGGCGGCCGTCGGCCAGGCAGCCACCACCTGGCCGGCCAGCCCCACCCGCTCGCTGAGGTCGCGGGACAGGACAAATTTCAACTCCGGATCGTACCCGTTACTGGTAAATTCGTCCTCACCCGTGGGCAGAAACAGGGTCGCCAGAAAGGCCGCGCCCCATTCGGCGCCCGCCGGGCCGAGCTGGACCTTGAGGCCGATGGAGCTGTCGACGAATCCGGAATGGTCCTTCCCGCTGCGCAGCCACACGTAATCGGGCACACCTAACCGCAGCTCCAGGCGGGGCAGAAACGACCAGCGGACCAGCATTTCGGCGGCATTGATCTCGTGCTCCCCGGCGGCCAGGCGCTGCCAGGTAAGACCACTCTCCAGCTGGATACGGTAAAGGGGGACGACGAAGGCGCTCTCCGTGTAGTCCGGCCGATCGGTGATCAGCGCCTCATCGGCGGCCAGCCCACTGCGGGTCAGAGCCGGAAAAAGCACCAGACACATGCATAGATAAACGTAAACGGGTGGCTTGTTCATCTGAACAACCTCTGCTCGGTGTAAGGGATTAGACAATGCGGCGGCGCTCCGGATTCAGGGCCTACCCGATGGCGGTCATGCTCCGCGTGTGGATGGTTATCCAAACCGGGGACCTGTGGTTTGGCATGTCCGGCCGGGCGATGAAAGCACGCCATGTCATCGGCCATCCGTGCGCCCGCCGGGTGCGAACACCGGCGATCCGGAAGAACGGCCTCACCATGACGGCTCGTTGTCGGCTGTCGGCCAGCGAACCCATTTGGCGGAATAACTGTCTGAGCATCACTGTCATCCCTGGCAGTACGTCTATCGCTTATCCTAGCACAACCGCCGGCCTCCGGACAATGTTCACTCCCGCCTCGGCGTCCACCGGCGAAAGTGGCCTCCGCCGGCCGCCGTCCTCGATCCAGACCGTGACGTCATCGTCGCCCCGCCTCCGGATCCACAACCGCCGATTGCGTTAAATGCATCTTGAACCCGCCACTCTTTTCGACTAATCTAGATGTTTTGAAAATCCGGGCCGCTGGCCGTCATTGGCGGGCAAAGCGTGCTCCCTGTGAGGTCGATTGATGAACCGATTTTTCTGGCGACGGGTGACGACGCTCACCCTGACCGTGTCCTTCCTGCTGATGGTCTATTCGGGCATCATGCTCTTCCTGACGCCACAGGGCCGGATCGCCAATTGGGCCAACTGGTCGCTGGGGGGGCTGACCAAGGAACAATACAGCGCCGTGCATATCAACTTCATGGTCCTGTTCCTCACGACCGCCGCCCTGCATATCTATTTCAACTGGAAAGTGCTCATCGCCTTTCTGAAAAACCGGGCCCGCCGGTTCGTGCTCCTTAACCGCGAATTCGTGATCGCCCTGGTCCTCTGCCTGGTGGTGCTAACCGGCACGCTGGCCCAATGGCCACCGTTCCGCAACCTGATGGCGTTGAATGAAAGCATCAAGGACTCCTGGGCGAAGAGTTACGGCGAGCCGCCCTACGGGCATGCGGAGCTCTCCTCCCTGCAGCTGCTGAGCCAGCGCCTCGGTCTCGATCCGGGCCAGGCCCGGCAGCGATTGGAAGCCAGCGGATTCCGGGTGGCGGATCTGCAGCAGACCCTGGCCGAACTGGCCGCAATAAACGGCGTGTCGCCCCAGGATCTGTATGAAAAGTTGCTGCCCGATTCCGGCGCTGCTGACCCTGTCGTCCAGCTGTCTGACGATCCCGGGAAGATCCCCAGCCTCGGTCGCAAAACCCTGGCCGAACTGGCCGAGCGGGGCCTGTTCCGGTTGCCCGACGCCCTGCGCTTGCTGCAGGCCCGGGGCGTTACGGCCACAGCCGATACCCCCCTCAAGGAACTGGCCGGACAACTGGGCATGAGCCCTCGGGATCTGCTCGAATTTCTGCGCCAAAAGGAAGAAAGCGGCGGGCGATGAAACGCCGGCTGGCGCTTTTCAACATCATGGGGGCCGCAGGGATTCTTCTCAGCCTGGTGCTCATTGTCGACGCCGTGGTCACCTTCCTGCACGTGACGGGTCATCTGGCCAAGGATCACCTCGCCCGCGAAGCCGGCCGTTACATCACTGAATTGGAAGGAAGGGCCTGCAACGCAACAGCCCCTAATGATCTGTCGCTGCTGGTGGCCCAAGCCCGGACACCGCCCGCAGATTCGCCTCACGATTGAGCGCTTTCCGACTCCCTCACGTAACCAGCATTCGAGCGTTTTCATTTGTCCAGAACATCCTATCCGGGCCCGCTTGATTCCCGGTGGTGATGCTGCTATATTTGGCGGCAGGCACAAACAATCACGAAAACGGGTAAAGGGGATTGCGCATGTCCAGGAAAACATCCGGTTGGGTCATCGGCTGCGGCATTGCCCTTGGGGTAGTGATCCTGATCGTTGCTGCCCTCGTCGGCGGCGGCTATTTTTTCGTCCGGGAAATCGTGGATGAGGTCAAGGAACTCGAGGCGTCATCCGAAGAACTGACCGCCGCCCATGGCCGCATGGCGGACTTCTGCCCGCCGCCGCCCGGCGACCTGCCGGCGGAGCGGATCGAGACGTTTCTGGACGTCCGGCGGGCCACCGAGCCGGTGCGTGCGGAACTGGGCAACGCCTTCAAGTCCGTGTCCCAGCAGATCCGGCGCGCCGAGGAGGACCAGCAGGAGGAATCCGTTTTCGACGTGCTGAAAATCATTGGCGACGGCGCCGGCATTCTGCCCGGGATGTTCAAATATTTCAAGGTCCGCAACCAGGCGTTGTTGGACTATGGCATGGGCCGGGGCGAATATGCCTACTTGTACATGATCATCTACTACTCCTGGCTTGGCTATTCGCCGGCCGACGGGCCCCCGTTCCAGATGACCGGCGGCCGACACCGGGGAGGCGGCATCGACTGGCAAATCGACGAAGGCTCGGAAGGAAAAGATTCGCCATCCCCCGCCGAGGTCGAGGCACGGCGCCGCGCGCAGATCATTCGGGTCGCCCGCGATATCGCCCTGCCCATTCTCCGGAACCAGATGGCCGCATTGGCGGAATTGCCGGAGAATGAGGCCCGCAACCTCTGGCGGCAGCAACTGGCGGCCGAAATCCGTTATCTGGAAGAAGAACCGGACCGCCTTCCCTGGGCGGAAGGTCTTCCCAGCCTCATGCGCGACGCGTTGGAGCCGTTTCGGGAATCGCTGGAGAGCAGCTATGACCGACAGATCAATGCACTGGAACTAATGCCTTTCCAGGAAAATATGCACAGCGAATGAGGTCCTGTCCCCGCTCTACCCGTCACCCCGACGTCGTCATGCGCGGCGATATTCCACGAAAATTACGGATTTTTTACCCCTTTTTATGGAATCATGCATCTGTAAAGGGTTGCGTTCCTGAAGCGCCGAGGGGTGTGGTTTAGGTCGGAAACGCTCGAAGACGCAACAGATTCGAGGTTTTATGATGTTCGAACATTTAAACCACCTGGAAGAGCATATTCATGAGATCATCGCCGAAATGAAAAATTTCGAGCAGATCGCCTGCCGGCTGGTCCCTTCACCCGGCGAAATCCCCGACCTGCGCGGCATCGACATCTATGGCGAGGTCCGACCGCTGAAAGGCGCCGTCGGAGGAGACCATATCATTTACGTGGACTTCAACAGGCGCTATGACCTCGCGGCCCGTATCCAGGACGCCCGACGGTCCGGCCGGGAGGAGATCATTCCCCACCTGGAGAAGAACCGGCAGCGGGCCGGGATCCTCCTGGCCGACGTCTCCGGTCACCGCTTCACCGACGCCATGCTGGCAGCCATGCTGCACCAGGCATTCCTGCTGGGCGTGCTGTATGAGCTGGACTGTTACGGCAACGTGACGCCGCGCCTCATCGAAAACATCAACTCTCGTTTCTACCAGTCGTCCAGCGTGGGGAAATTCCTGACCCTGATCTACGGCGAAATCAACAGTAACGGTGCCTTTCAGTTCATCTCGGCGGCGCATCCCCATCCGGTGGTCTTCTCCCATGAATATGACCGGATCATCGACATCGCCGAGGACCAGCTGCTGACCTATCCGCCCATCGGCACCATGCCTTCACGCGAGGATGTGGACGCCCGCGGCGGCCAGAGCCTGCTGGGGGCCAAGGAAAATTATCGCACCAACAAGATCAGCCTGATGGGCCACAACGATATCATGATCCTGTTCAGTGACGGCTTCGCTGAGCATGAGGACGAGAACCATCAGACCTATTTTCACACGCGCCTGGAAGACAAACTGCGGCAGATCAAGATGTTGTCCGCCCAGGATATCTTCAACGCCCTGCTGACCGACCTGTTGGCCTTCGCGCCGCCCCAGGACGACATCAGCCTCATCGTGGTCAAGAAGACCGGCTGATTTCTCACCCACCGGTAATCCCCATATCCGATCCACATGGCCGCCGGACAGCACCGGCCATCTTCCCGTTGCATCCGGGCGGCGGATGACCTATAGTGTCCCGAGCCGGAGCGTACCGGCGGAAATCCGTTCCAGCCCTGTTTAGGGCACCCTTCACCCGGGAGCGAATGCATGGCCGGTTTCAGACGATGCATGATGATCAGCGGTGGATCCTGCCTGCTGTTCCTGCTGGCTGGATTTGTCACCTTCTGGCACGTGGGCGCCCGTCTGGGCGACGGCCGTGAAACCCCGGTGGGCGCTTGGCACAATGTTTTCACCGCCGTCAAATACCTGCGCTACCGTCATATCGCGCCATGGATACCCTCCCCCCTGCGCCACACGCCGCGTCGCGGTCTCGTGTCCGAACTGGAAGCGGCGCGAGCCGCCGGTTACGCCACCGCGGCGGCACGGGTCAACGCGCAGCTGGCCCAGGAAGCCTTCGAACGGGCCTGGCGAACCATGCAGGCCTGGTCGGCCGCCCGCGATCCGGCATCGGGGCTTCTCCCCCGCCGCCTGGAAACGCCCCAGCCGTTTTGGAACGGCAAGGACACCGCCGCCGATCTGCTGCCTTTTTTGCTTACGGCCGGGCTCTATCTGGACGACAGCGCCGCGCCCGTCTGGCTGACGGTGATGGCCCAGGACCGGCACCTGAGCGGCCCCCTGCCCCGGCGAATCCTGTTCCGTCCAACGCGGTTCGACGATGAATCGCCGGCCGAGATCGTCTTCGGCGCCTCGGAATACGCCAAAGATGGCCTGCTGGCCCTGGCCGAACGTTTCGGCCGCGGCCCCTGGTTCGACCGGCTGGAAGAAATCATGACCACCCTGGTGGGCGGCGCCACCGTGGACACCCCTTACGGCCGGATCTGTGCTAGTGATACCGAGGTCAACGGCGAAATGCTCCAGGTCCTCTGCCGTCTTTACTGGGCGACCGGTCACGCGCCATACCTGGCCATGGCCGAACGGATCGGCGACGCCTATTTTCTGGAGATCCTGCCGCATCATCATGAGCTGCCGGCCCATGACTGGGACTTCGCGACGGACACCGCCGCCAATCCCAAATTCCGTCTGCGCGATCACGGCAGCGAGATCGTTCCCGGGTTGACGGAGTTGTATGTTCTGGAAAAACTGCAGGGCCGGCCGCGGGCGGCGCAGTACCGCCCGGCCCTGCAGCGGATGCTGGACCGGCTGCTGCACATCGGGCGCTCCGCCGACGGGCTCTGGGTGAACGCGGTGGATCCCGCCGATGGCCGGATATTGTCGGGTGGGGTCATCGATACCTGGGGCTACATCGCCAATGCCTATCAGGCCTTCGATCTGGTGGAGGGCACCACCCGTTACCGTAAAGAGATTGAGCGGGCCATGCGCGCCGCCGCCGCCCGGCGTTCCTTCCCCTGGGAGGGCCGCCACATGGACGGCCACGCCGACAGCCTGGAGAGCATGATCTACCTGCTACCCTGGTTCGACCTGCCCGAATGCCGGCACTGGGTGGACGACGAAATGGAAGTGCTTTTCGCCCGCCAGCAGCCCGACGGGCTCGTCGAGGCCGACTACCTGGACGGCAATTTCATCCGCACCACGCTGCTCTATGCCCTGTATAAAACCGCTGGTGTGCGGTTTGATCCCTGGCGGGCTGATCTGCAGCTCGGCGCCGAATGGCGGCCGGACACGGGCACCCTGCATGTACACCTGGCCAGCGCGAAGCCCTGGTCAGGTGTCATCCGCTTTGACATTCCCCGCCATCGGGAATACTGGAACCTGCCCCTGGATTATCCCCGCCTCAACAGCTCGCCCGAATGGTTCACCGTCGAGCGGGAAGCGGCCTATATTCTTCAGATGCCGGGGGAACCACCTATGCGTCTGATGGGCGCGGCCCTGGCCGCCGGCGTGCCGGTCCGTCTGGTCGGCGGCGGCGCGGTGGTGCAGTGGACGGTGCGGCGGCAGCGGTAATTTTCGACCCGCGCCCGGACGGCGCGGGCGTTGGTTTTCGGCCACCGCCGGCCTCGTGCCGGCGGGGCCATGACTGATTTCAGATGGTGCCAGGCTTTGTCACAGAAATATTGCGGACGTGGCTTGACCGTTTCACCCATTCGCCCCTTCTTCCCCCCCCCCCCC
>JAFGRT010000223.1 GCA_016935015.1 Acidobacteriota bacterium
ACGCTGGATGGTTCCATAAACGCCTCGCTGAAGAAGGTGGGCAAGGGCAGCAGCCGCGGCGAGATGACGTTGTATATCGGACCGAACGTGACCGAATCCCTCAGCAGCATGCAATGGAAGCTCGTCGATCCGGACGGCCATGAACTAAGGGGCACTTACCACGAGCGGGCCGACTCGCCGGGCAAAGGCATCTTCCATTTCACCCCGACCAATTTCAGCGAGTACCTGACGGCCAAAAGCCTGTTCTACTCGGAAGGATCGACGGTGGAAAACATCACGGTGGGATATCCTGCGGGAAACACCTATCCCAAGACCAAGCAAACCAATAAGGGTCTTTCCTTCACGATGAACTGCACGCTGAAGGCGGATTTCCAGGCGACGATCGACGGCGTGCCGGTCGATTCGCAGGTAACCCTGAAGATCGCCGCCAGCGGACTGCGGCCCGCCGAAGGTGATCAAGAGGAACAGGTCGTGCACTGGACGATCCCGACGAAGGAAACATACAGCCTGAAGAAGGTGGGCTCGTTCCGGGAAGAAGGCACGCTGGAACTGTACCTGGGACCGGATCAGGGCGAGGACCTGGCGGACGGTGAATTTCGGGTCTATACCGATCTGGGCACGACCATCGAGGGGACCTACAGCCAATCCGGTAAAAAGGTTTCCCTGGCGGGTTTCGAAGACGAGATGCTGCCTATGCTGACGGAGTTTGTCGAACAGGCCCTCCAGGGGATGCAGTTCGCCGGCGAGATCGGGACGTTTTCGGATGTCCAGGTCGCCATCACGAAACTGACGTCCACGGCGACGGTCAAAGCGGGCGTGTCGATCAAATTACAATTGAAGGTCAATTATAACGCATCGGCGATCGTCGATGGGGTGACGGAGAACAGCAAAGGCAGCCTGCAGATCACCGGTACGGGCCTGCCGGCGTCCTGACGCCGCCGGCCGGGCTCCGGTGAGCCGATGGCGTCCAACAAAACGAATGTGCCATCCCACCCCGGGGTAAGGCCGGGACAGCGAGTTGTATGAGAGTGTCAGAGTGTAAAGACCATCTTGTAGAAAAGGAGAGAATCGTATGGCGGATAACGCCCGAGAGTTTGTAGCGCAATGGAAGTCCGCGTCGGGCAAGATGCAGAGGATGATGCCGGAGACCGCCAGGGGGTTTGGCGGCCTGTTCGGTGCCACGATGAAAGAAGGGGCCTTGCCCGTCAAGCAGAAGGAGCTGATCGCCTTTTCGGTGGGGTTGGCGCTGCGCTGCGAGCCGTGCATTATCCTGCATGTGCAGAAATGCCTGGAAGCCGGCGCCACCCGGCAGGAGATCCTGGAGGCGGCCGGAGTGGTGGTCATGATGCAGGGTGGGCCCGGTTACACCCATATTCCCATCGTGATCGAGGCGCTCGAGGCGCTCGAGGAGGTCGAGTCGTTGACGCCGGAATAAGACCGATGGCCGCCGTCCGGTCGGGCAGCCGGCCGGACGGCAGGCTCTTTTGGTGAATTGACAACGATAGGAAATCCGCTATGATGACAGCATCTGGCCCCGGGCCGGGCGGCCCTTGCGGTCGCCTGGGTACCGGGATCGGGCCAATGTAGCTCAGTTGGTAGAGCACGGCTTTCGTAAAGCCGCGGTCGTGGGTTCGAGTCCCACCATTGGCTTTTCATTTCGATTCTGCCGAGATTCACGGGGGGATTACGTCATTGAGGCATCGTGCGAGGTGTACCATGAATCGCAGGCGATTTTTTTCCACAATTACCGGCGCCGCCGGGGCGTGCTTGCTGGAGAACAAGGGGTCCGTTGCGGCGCCGGCTCCAGGGCAAACGCAGACGATGTCGCCGGACCCATCCCGTATGTATGTGGGCACTCAAAAAGGCAGCTCGGACAAGATGCTGTCGTTTTATCGTCGCTGCGGGGTCCGTCATGTATGCGGAGATCCGAACTCCTGGACCCTGGAGGGACTGCATCGGTTGCAGGAGCGATGCGAGAGATGGGGGATTTCACTGGACCTGATTGCCTTGGGGATGCCGCGGTCGGTGGGATTGCTGGGCGAGACGGAGTACCGCGCCAAGCAGATCGACCAGACGTGTGAACAGATTCGCTTGGCGGCCCGGGCCGGCATTAGCGCCATCAAGTACAACCTGTACATCCTGGACGTGTTGCGGACCGGCGTGACCGGCGGGCGGGGCGGGGCCGGGTACAGCACCTGGGAGTATGACAAGGCCCTGAAGGAGGATGCGCTAATCCGATTCGGCCGGTTTCCGGCGGAGTTGTTCTGGCAGCGGATCACGGATTTCCTGGAGCGGGTGATTCCGGTGGCGACGGAATACCAGGTAAAAATGGCCTGCCATCCGCACGATCCCGGCGTGCCGCCGCAGGGCTACTGCGGCGTCCAGCGGGTGTTGGGAACGGTGGAGGGATGGAAACGGTTCCTGGAGATCTGTCCCAGCCCGTATCACGGTTTGAATTTCTGTGTCGGCACGGTGGCGGGCAATCTGGAACATCCGGCGGCGGAACTCCTTGACGTATTACGGTACTTCGGCCGGCGGAAAAAATTGTTCAACATCCACTTCCGCAATATCCGCGGTCAGCGAGACAACTTCCAGGAAGTCTATCTGGACGAAGGCGATCTCGATATGGTCAAGGTGATCCAGGTCCTGCAGGAGGTTGGCTACGAGGGCATGATTATGCCGGATCACGTACCGAGCCATCCGGACGATCCGGGAGAGTTACAAGGCCTGGCGTTCGCCTTCGGATATATCCAGGCCCTGTTGCAGGCGGTACCCGGCAAGACAGCCGGCCGATAAGACACATCCAATGACTGCGGTCGTGGCGCAGCCCGGCTGCTGCGGGCTTTACGCAATCGTCCCCCGCCGGGCTTTCGGACCCGGCGGCGAGGCAGGCGAACCGCCCAGCCGTTCGCGGTAAAATGGATTGTTCGAGGTTCCCTACGGGGTCGGATTGATCTTCTTGCCGTTCACCGGCCGA
>JAFGRT010000224.1 GCA_016935015.1 Acidobacteriota bacterium
GCTGCACATGCACAGCGGGTTGCCCTGCCACGGCGCCGGAGCGCAGCTACCCCCGCGCCACAGCAAAAGCGCAGCTCCGCTGCGCACGCCATAGGCCACATCTCTTTGCCGATAGCCTGGCGAAAAAGGGTGGCGTGTGTGGAGTGCGGCACGGAGTGCCGCTTTGGCCGGGCGACACCCGGCTATTGGCCATCCCCCGCCAGGAGCGCGGCCAGGCGGGTCAGGTCGCCGACGTCCACCCGGCCGTCGGCGTTGAGGTCGCCCGACTGGATGGGTGGCGGGAAGGGCGCCGGCCCGCAGGGGATGCGCCCGTGCAGGTGGTTCAGCAGAACGGCCAGGTCGGCGGCGTCCACCTGGTGGTCGCGGTTCAGGTCGCCGGGGGTGACCCGCCAGCCGTGGCGGTGGTAGTTGCCCCGGCCGGTCCCCCACCGCACGCGCGCCCGGTCCGTGCCGGGCAGGTCATAGGCCACCACCCCTGAGTGGGCGGTGTTGACGACGACCTCCAGGTCGGCGTCGCCATCGATGTCGGCCAGGGTGGGCGCGGCCAGGCCGCCGCTCCAGTCGGGACTGCCGTAAGCTGCCGGCAGCGGCACCTCGTGCAGCACCGCCCCGGCATGGTCGTAGACATGCAGGAACCCGCTGGCGTACGTCCCCTTCTCCGCCCAGGAAGCCACCAGCACCTCGGCCAGCCCGTCGGCGTCCAGGTCGGCCACCACCGGCTCCGACGCAAACCGGCGAAATCCCTCGCCGGCATCATAGATGGACACGGGCCAGGCGCCGTGCTCCGTCTTGTCCAGCCAGAAGGCGTGCACCCGGCCGTCGTAGGACGAGAAGAGGATCTCCAGCTCCCCGTCGCCGTCCAGGTCGGCCGTCACCGGGTTGGGCTGGCCGTTCTCGATGTCGTTGTAATCCTCGGACAGGGGCGCGCCCGTGTCCACCGGCACGGTTCGCCAGTCGTAACCGGAGCCCTGAAAGCGGCTCCGGTCGGCGTGAAACACATACACGCCCGTGTATTTGCCGGGGGGATGACCGACTTCGCAATCGTACACATTCCCCGTGACCACCAGCTCGGCGGTGCCGTCGCCGTCCACGTCGGCGATGACGGCCGGTCCGTGGGCGAAGTTGGTGCGAAAGCTTTCGGCGCGAACCCCGTCGCAATAGCCCCAGCCCCGCAGCTCGGTGGCCAGGCTCTCCCAAACGCCCACCTTGCCCCAGGCCTTGTCGCCGTACATGGCGTGGGCCGGCAGCTGCACGCCGTCGGGCCGGTAGGCGCAGATGTAATGAACGTCCGACGGGACCACCACTTCCAGCTGCCCATCGCCGTCCAGATCGCCCACGGCGGCGTTGTCGTTGAACACCCCGTAGGCGTAGCCGGTGTCGTTGTCCAGCTGCGGCCAGCCGGGCCGCAGGCTGCCGGTGTGCTCGTAGACCCAGGTGTTGGTCCGGCTGCCCACGGCGGCGGTGACGACGATCTCCAGGGTGCCGTCGGCGTCCAGGTCAGCCACGCTCAGGCCGCGCAGCTCCGATGTGACGGGCCGCGCCGACCAGGCCTCGGTCAGGCTGTGATGGTACACCCGCAGGTAGCCCCCGCCGTGGGCGGTGACGATCTCCACGTCGCCGTCGGCGTCGAGATCGGCCACCACAACGCTGGGCCAGACACGGTTGCTGCTGGTGCCCAGGCTGTCCTGCACCGTGCCGTCCTCGCCGTTGAGGACCCAGACGGTGTAGGTGCCGGCGATGACTTCAGCCGTGCCGTCGCCGTCCAGATCGGCCACGGCCGGCGACGAATACCACCCGGTCTCGCACCACGATGAATAGCAACCGCCATGCTGCCACTTGAGCACCGGGGCGGCCATGGCGGCCACCACCGGTCCGGTGAACAGCAGGGTCATAGACAGGCCGAGGCCCATGCCGAACAAAACACCGCCGATCATATTCTGAATAATCTGCCGCACGTTTCCCCCTGGCTGATGCATGAATGCCAATATTGTAGCACAGCCGGGTAGAGCGGGGCGGTGCAAATTCGTCTGGCTGAATGCAAGGCGAAAAACCGGCCGGGCGCCGGCCGTTAATCAATCGGAACATCCCCCCGACGGATTGGATACCGGCGGACGGACGGCCTGGTCACCGTCTTCGTCACTCGGTTCGCCCGTCCAGCACCGCGTTCATGGCCACCCAGAACAGATTGCCGCTGCGGGTGAAGAAAAAGTATTGGCCATCGGGCGAGACGTTGGCGCAGAATTCATAGCCCGGCGTGTTGAAGGCCGGTCCCAGGTTGCGGGCGGCGGTCCAGGTGCCGTCCGGCCGGCGTTGGCTGAGGTAGAGGTCCCCCGCCCCGCTGCCCCCGGACCGGTCCACCGAGGTAAAAATGATCCAGCTTTCATCCGGCGCCACGTACGGGTCGTGCTCCAGGCGGTCGCTGTTGACGGCCGGCCCCAGGTTTTCCGGCGCGGTGAAGTGATCCTGCTGCCATCCCGCCCGGTAGATGTCGAAGGAGCCGTGACCGCCCGGCCGTTCCGACGCGAAGTAGATGGTCCCGTCACGGGTAAGGGAGACGTAGTATTCGTGTTGCGGTGAGTTCACCGGCGGGCCGGCGTTCACTGCCGCCGTCCAGCCGCCGGTTGTCCGCTCCACATACCAGATGTCCCAGTCCTTGGCTGCCCCACTTGCTTCCTGCGGCCGGGTGGAGATGAACCAGAGGCGGCGGCCGTCGGCTGAAAAGAAGGGATCACAATCGTTGTGGCGGCTGACGAAGGGCGCGTTCTCCGGCCCGCGCCATTGGCCGTCCACCCGCCGCATGACCATGATGGTCTCCCGGCCCGACTCCTCCTTGACGGAATAGTAGAACTCCCGGCCGTCGGGGGCGAAGGTGGCGTTGAAGACGCACCGCTCCGGGCCGACGATGCCGGCAGCGAAGCGTTGCGGATCCCCGCCCGGCGGCGGCTGGCCGAGATACGGCCCGGCAAGAACAGGGAGATCATCGGCCCAGGCCACGCATCCAAAAACAACGAGACCGAAAATGCAACCAAGCCATCGTTTTTTGTTCATTCTATGCACCTTGTCATCATGTTTCATCTCCGGAACCCGGCACCCCGATCCTGGGCCATTCGAGGTGACCTCTCACGCCGTTCCACCACCCAGCCCATCGATGAATTGCTGAATCAACGCATGGTATTCGTCCCGGAAAATCATGGGCGCCGTATGCCCGTAGCCACCCGGGAATTCATGCTTTCTGGCATTCGGCAGAGTTTCCAGCAACCGCCCGGCGTCGGGGTAGTATGGATCATCGGGACTGGTGACGACCAGGGCTTCACCCTGCCAGCCGGGAAAGGAGTCGCGCGTATACCCGTCCCTGGCGTTGGTGGCCATGACGAGTTTGAGTACATTGAACAAGCCTTTTTTCGTCCAGTACCCTTCGGCCATACAGCCCAGCAGGGCGGTGGCGAATTGTCGTCTCGCCCGCACATCCGGCGGTAGCGCTTCCCTGAAATCGCCCAGGCGGGTCATCTTCCGCCGCAAGAGTTTCTTCAGCAAGGACATGGGCAGTATGGCCAGCAAGGCAAGCGCCCATCTCCTGCTGTGCTCCGGCCGGAGCGAAAGGGTGTTGGTCAGAATCAGACCGTCCACTTTGTCGAAGTGCCGGCGAAAATACGCCTGGCCGATGATTCCGGCCAGCGACTGACCGACCACGACCAGCGATCCGGCCTTTTCCCTCTCCAGCACCCGGTTGATCCCGTCGGCCATCTCGTCGGGCTCCGCAAAGACGCCGATATCGATAACCAATACCCGGTTCCGGTCCTCAAAACCAAGGACGAAATCATAGGCCAGCTCCGTACCACCCCAGCCACCGGCAAAGGTGAGGAGTGTCCAGCGGCCCGCGCCGCAAGAGAGATACGTGATCGTTCGATCATTCATTTCCAGTGATTTAACCGGATGGGATTCGAGATAGAGACGGAATCTGGCGCCCTCGGCCGGGGAGACCCGGCCCAGCATCTGAAGATCTTTTTCACCCATCATGCTCATCCTACCCACAGGGATCGCCCGATTCCCGCCACCCAACGGTAAAAAATCGATTGCGTTCAGTACAAGCCTCTTTTCAATTCCGCAATTGGCTGAACTTCTTCCGTCTTTTTGCTTCCAGCCGGCCCATATCCGCCTTTTTGCGGGGCCCCGCCACGATCACCCAAAACAGGTTATTGCACTCCGCCGAGCAGGTAACGCCGACAACATTTGCCAGGGCAATTTTTTCCCGCAGAAGTATACTGCCCTAGGGCAAGATAAGTTTTCATATTTACCAAACGATGGTTTTCGACGCACAGAAGATCAGACGGTCTTGATCCGGGGTTGATCCGGGGTCGGAACAAGACAAAATCTTGAAAAATAAGCTTGATAATTGGCTGTTTTTTACCCTTAGAAGCCCGTTTTCCTTCGCTACGGATCTATCATTGAATCCGCACACCCCGAAACGGTGTGTCGCATCTTAGTCGGCACCGGAGCGTTGATGCACAAAGTGCAGATTTGATGTTCCAAAACAGGCCTCTAAGGATGGAAATGGACAAAATTTTGAGTTCTTCCCATTTATTTTGAAAGGTTTGCCTTGTTCCGACCCTGCGTTCATGGCGTACAGCCGGCATGCCTCAGGCGACAGCGCCTGAAGTACATCCCGGACCCGTCCGGCCCCCAGAGATACCCTCCGTGGAACGGTCATTTGTGATATCCGTCGGCTGCCCGATGCCCGATTTCGTCCATTTTTGGACGGACGGTTGGGAGCCGCGGCTACCCGACGTCCTTTTTCTCGAACAGTTTCGAGTAAAAGCGGCGGACGTAGTTTTCCGGAATTTTATCCACCGGGTAGGAACCGTGCATCAGCGTATGCACCCAGCGGCCGTCGCGCTTCTCCAGCACGCCGGTCTGGAAGACGTTCTTCAGGCAGAACTCCTGGCCTTTGTAGGAGCCGCAGTCGTCCAGGAAGCAGGAGTACCAGGCGACATCGCCCGAGCGCGAGAACACGATGCGCAGTTCACGGAATTCGAAGCGCGTGCCCCGGAAATCGGGGTCACGCCATTGCTCGGAGTGCTTTTTAAAATCCTCCAGACCGATCACCTGGCTGTCGGAGAACAGCCAGAAATGGAACAGGTCGTCGGCCCACAGGCGAAACATGGCCTCGAAGTCCTTCTCGATGGCCCAGCCGATGGATTGCTCGATGGCCTGCCTGACCGCCGCGCGGTCGTCAGGATTTTCCGCGGCGGTCAGCCAGCCTGCCGCCGTCAACGAGCACAGCATCATCAACAATAAGGCGAAATGACGATGTAGCATCACAGACCTCCAGGGGAAATAATTTGCGGCGCAAATATCCGGGACGACATTCCGTCGGCCGCCATCATCAGCAGAATCAGGACAAGAATCCGTTCATTCACTCCGGCCTCCTCAGTGGTTGAGGGTAAAC
>JAFGRT010000225.1 GCA_016935015.1 Acidobacteriota bacterium
CTGGATCATGATTTTCTTAACGGGATCTCCCGGCTGGCGGCTGGTCCGGTAGCGGACTTCCAGTGAAGAGGATTCGCCGGGGGGCAGAGTCTTGCTGGCCGGTTCCACCACCGTGCAGCCGCAGGTGGTGCGGATCTCCCCGATCTGAAGCAGGCTGCCGCCCGCATTGCGAAACACGAACCGGTACACGTATTCCTTCTCGGGGGCGATTTCGCCGAAATCATGGTCGGTTTTTTCGAAGACGGCGCGCGGGGCCTCCGCCGCCATGGCCGCCCCCGCCAGGAGCGCGCCGCTTACCATCGATGCCAGCAGAAGCAGCGCCGCGCAGCGGCGGCCGCGGCCTTTCCGAATGTTCATGCCTACCTCCCGCAAATCCTGAAGTGTCCAAAAATGATGACCCCGCAAAAAGCGGCTGTAGCGCCGGCTTCCAGCCGGCAAGTCCTTTCAAACCTGTCTTCACCTGTCGGCAAGATGCCGGCGGTCCGACCTTTTGAGATTCCATCAAAAATAGTATCTTTTCCGATGCAATTCAACCCTTTTTGTGTCCCGGCGGGCGGGTTTCCACCGGCTGCCCCACCGCAGTGGACAAGATAGACTGGAAGATGCAGGCAAAGGTCACCTGGACGACAGGGATTCGCCGATTCTCCGTTTTTCACTGCACCCACCTCACCGTCCCACCGCAACGTCACCACTACCCACCCCGTCATGATTCCCCTTGATCCCGGCAGAACCCGTCTCTATAATCACGACACCCGCCCGCGGCGACCGGGTGGCACCGAAACGGCCGGAGGCGGACGTATGAAAATCCACCTGATCAGCCTGGGCTGCCCCAAGAACACTGTGGACACGGAAGTCATGCTGGGCCACCTGCTGCAGGCGGGACACGAGGTGGCGACCGACCCCGCCCGGGCGGATATCATCGTCATCAACACCTGCGGCTTCATCCAGTCGGCCAAGGAGGAATCCCTGGACGCCATCATGGCCGCCCTGGACCTGAAACGAAACCGGCCGCACCTGCGGGTGGTGGCCGCCGGGTGCCTGACCCAGCGCTACCGCGCGGAGCTGGCCCGGGAGATTCCCGAGCTGGACGCCATCCTGGGCGTCAATGAATTGCCGGGCATCGTGGCGGCGGTTCGCGGCGACGCCCCCGCCGCACCCGAGCCCCCGCTCTACCTGTATGGACACGATACACCCCGCCGCCGCATCACCCCCGGACACTATGCCTACATCAAGGTATCCGAAGGCTGTTCCCGGAGCTGCTCCTTCTGCGCCATTCCGGCCATCCGCGGCCCCTTCCGCAGCCGCCCGCCGGCGGACATCCTGGCCGAGGCCGACAACTTACTGGCCGAAGGCGTGCGTGAACTGATCCTCATCGGCCAGGACACCACCGCCTACGGCGGCGATCTGGCCGATCCGGCCACCATCAGCGCCTTATTGCGGGCCCTCGATTCCCGGCCCGGCGATTTCTGGATCCGCCTGATGTACGCCTACCCCACCGGCATCACCGACGAGCTTCTGTCCGTGATGGCCGGCGGGATCCACATCTGCCCCTATCTGGACATCCCCTTGCAGCATTCCCATCCCGACATCCTCCGCCGGATGGGCCGCCCCGGCAGCGGTGAACGCTTCCTGGCGTTGCTGGCCGAGATCCGCCGGATGATCCCGGAGTGCACGCTGCGCACGTCCCTGATCGTCGGTTTCCCCGGCGAGACGGAAACCCACTTCCGCCACCTGGAGGATTTTGTGCGGGCCGCCCGCTTCGATCACCTGGGCGTGTTCACCTATTCCGACGAAGAGCAGACCGCCGCCTTCGCCCTGCGCCCCAAGGTATCCGTCCGGAGCGCCGAGGACCGCCGGCGCCGCCTGATGGAGGTGCAGGCCGCCTGGTTGGCCGAACAGGCCCGGCAGCGCATCGGCCACAAATATCCGGCCATTGTAGACGGCTGGTCCCGGGAGGCCGAATTTCTGATCGAGGCGCGCACCCCCGGCCAGGCACCGGACATCGACAGCGTCATCTACTGTACCCGCGGGGACCTGGAGGGACTCCGGCCGGGTGATTTCATCACCGTCCGCTTGCAGGAATATGTCGGGTATGATTACACGGCCGCGGTTGGTCGGTAACCCGGCGGCTCTTTTTTCATCTATACTCTTCGAGGCTCCGGAGAAAGGATTCGACTCGCCGAATCCCCGGAAGCACGTTACGCGATTTGTGGTTGTCTGGACCGGCGAAACTCACTATAATGGCCCAGATCGCCGCAGAAAGGGACAGATTCAATGACGACAAGAACCCTACGCCTCCTGTTGTGCCTGACGTTGGTCCTGACGGCTGTGGGCGGCGTCACCACCAGTGCGGCGGCGGCCGAAGTTCCGGCCGGGCCGCAGGAGCCGGAACAGCCACCTGGCGCCGTCATCAAGACCCGGGTTTTTCTGGTCAATCTTTTCGTCACCGCCCTGGACGACGACAACTATGTCCGGGATCTGACGGAGCCGGATTTCATCGTCTACGAAGACGGTGAACCCCAACCCATCAAATACTTCAACAACCTCAGCGAATCCAAGGATCTGCCGCTGACCATCATCATGCTCATCGACACGAGCGGCTCGGTGGTGGACAAGCTGCAGCAGGAGATCGCCACGGCTTCGGCGTTCCTCAAGCATATCCTGCGCAAGAACAAGGATCTGGCCGCCCTCATCGGCTTTCACTCCGAAGTGGAGCTGTTGCAGGATTTCACCGACGACCCCGATCGGCTGGATGCGGCCCTCAGCCGCCTGCGCCCCGGCGGCAACACGTCGCTCTACGACGCCATCTACCTGGCTGCGGAGGATATGCTGAGCGGCGAAGCGGGCCGCAAGATCATCGTGGTGCTGTCCGACGGCGCCGACACGTCCTCCCGCGTCAAACAGGAGGAGGCCATCCGGGCCGCCCAGAAGAACGACGTGTTGATTTACGGCCTGGGCGTGCGCTCGCCCCGTTTCCAGTCCGATTTCCGGTCCCTGAAAAAATTCACCGAGGAAACGGGCGGCAAGTTTTTCTCCGTCAAGGCCTCTATCCAGACTCTCCGCAACACCTTCGATCAGATCATGACGGATATCCATCACCAGTACAACATTGCCTATGAGCCCAAAAACCAGGCGCGCAACGGCGAATATCGCGAAATCAAGGTCAAGGTCAAAGGACGTCGACTGGACCTGTATTATCGGAACGGTTACTTTGCTCCGGAAGATTAAGGGCCCCGAGTATGCTGGTTAGCTTTCTGGTCGGGCTGGCCACCGGTTTTGGCATGGCGATCCCGCCCGGTCCGATCAATTTCGCCATTTTCGAGAAGAGCATCCATGGCCAGAAGCAGGTGGCGTTCCGGCTGCTGGGCGGCGCCCTGACGGGTGACTCCCTGTACTGTCTGCTGGCGGTGGTCTATCAGCTGTCCACCGAATGGCTGCGCGTAGTCAAGCTCGTCTTCAGCGGCCTGGGCGGGGCGTTTCTGATCGGACTCGGCGTGTACTACATGTTTTTCAAGAAGGCGCCCTGCATTCTGGAGGCACCCGTGGAAATCGAGCCGGCCCATCACGGCCACTTCATCACCGGGCTGCTGTTCGCCCTGTCCAATCCGTTCTTCATCGTAGTCCTGCTGGCCATCACCGAACTCTACTATACCGTTTCCATCCTGGAGCCGGACATCGTCATGAACATCCTGTTCATTCTCGGCTTTCAGGGCGGCGCGTTCCTGTGGCTCTCCGGCATGGGCAAGGTGGCCTCGCTGAATCAGCATCATTTCACCAAATCCCGGACCGTGATCCAGCGCCTGTGCGGATTGGCCTACGCCGGCTTCGGAGTCTACATGCTGGCCAAATTTCTGAAACTGGTCTGGCTTTGATGCCGCGGCGGGTGCTTCGATCCGACCAGCCAGCCGCGGAATTGCCGGCCGGACGATCCGGATTTCTTGCAACCCAAAATAATGATTGAATCGCAGGAAGGAGAATTCATGCCGCACCATCCGAATAAACATCGCGGATTTCCCCTGCAGGCCGAACCCGTCACCGGCCGGGAAACCACCGCCGAGCTGCTGTCCCGGGCCTACCTGTCTTACGGCGGCCGGGAGATCCGCCACGCCTACGAACTGCTCGTCCGCGCCATCCGCGAGAATCACATCATTTTCCTGACCTTCTCCGGCGCTCTGACCCCCGCCGACCTGGCCCGCGGCTGCATCAACCCCCTCATCGAGCGCGGGATCATCGACGTGATCTGCACCACCGGCGCCAATCTCTACCACGACGTCCACCGCAGCCTCGGCTTTGTCCTGGAGGAAGGGACGCCCCACGTGGATGACCGCACGCTGCGCGAGGAGCGCATCATCCGCATCTACGACATCTTTTTCGACGAGGACGTCCTTCTGGACACCGACCGCTTCTTCAGCGAGGTAATGCGCCAGCCCGAATTTCAGCGATCCATGACCACCGCCGAGTTCCATGACCGGCTCGGCCAGTATGTGACGGAACTGGAGCGCCAGCGCCGCGAGCCGGTGCATCCCAGCCTCCTGGCCACCTGCTTCCGCCACCGCGTGCCCATCTTCTGCGGCGCGCCCCAGGACGGCTCCATCTTTCTGAATGCCGTCAAATTGAAAAAGGAAGCCCCCGACACCTTCCGCTTCCAGCTCGACGCGCTGGAGGACGTGTTCGAGTTCTCCGCGTACCAGTACTGGGCCAAAACCCAGGCTCCCGGCAAGATGACCATCCTCATCCTGGGCGGCGGGGTCCCCAAGAACTACACCCTGCAGGGCGAACCGCTGCTGAGCCAGATCTTCGGCATCGACACCGAGGGCTTCGACATCGACATCCAGATCAGCGACGCCAACGTCCACACGGGCGGGCTGTCCGGCTGCCCGGCCTCGGAGGGCCACACCTGGGGCAAGACCTCGGCCGACTGCGTCATCAACAGTATTTTCTGCCACGGCGACGTCACCCAGATCTTCCCCCTGCTGACCCACGCCGTGGCCCAGCAGGACCTGCGCAAGGAGCCGCGGCGACTGGCGGACCTCCGCGAGGATGTGCTGGCGAACCTGCACGCCGCCCTGCGAAACAGACAGTAAGGAACCCCTCAAAACGTCATTCCGACGCCCCCCACTCGCCGCCTGATCGGAAGCGAGTTACTTCTTCGGCTCCCAGAGGATCACCTCGGTGGGCACCGCCAGGTGCCAGTTGCGGTCGGTGACGGGCACGATCTCCTTCTGCTCCTGGATATACTCGATGATCAGGTTGCGGATGTCGGCCGAATCGGTCTTCACCACCCGCGACCGTTTGAAGGCCGCGTAATGGCCGCCGCCGGCCGCCTGGTAGTTGGTGACGGCGACGGTGTATTCGGCGTCGGGATCCAGCGGCCGCCCGTCGCGCTCCAGGTAGACCACGCGCTCGCCCGGCGGCCGGGTGGGGTCGATGGCGTAACTGGCGCCGGCCAGGGTGTCGAAATTGTACTGGCGGAAATCCGCCTGCCGGTGGATGTCCAGCTCGCCCTGCTCGGCGTCCCAGGCCGGCCGGTCGTAGAAGCGGGCGGCGTGCTCCAGGGCGGCGCGGATGTCGCGGCCCGTCATCGCCAGGGTGACGGGCGTGTTCTCGTAAATGTAAAACCGGTAGATATCGCGCACGGTGATGGGCCCGGCCGGAATGGTCATCATGGCGTGGGGCAGGTAAGCCACCATGCTCATGTCGGCGCCCGTATGGCAGCGCAGGACGGTGTGCACCAGGTCCAGCAGGGCGTTGTCGCCGGCGAACACCCCGTCGCTGCTGAAATCGGCTCCGGCCGTGCCGATCTCCGACCGGATCCATGCCGTCACCTGTTCGTGGTAGGGTGCGATGAGGCGCTCGATGGCCGGATCGGCGGGGATCTTCTTGCCCATTTTGATGTTGTCGCCGTGTTTTTCCGCCAGGACCCAGCCATCCCCTTCCTGCCGGAACAGGAGATGAATCCGGGTGACATAGCCGCCCCAGCGCCCCGGCTGGGAGACCAGCACACCGTTGACCAACCGCGGCGGAATGTTGCGGTGGGCATGACCGGTCAGCACCACGTCCACGCCCGGCACCTCGTGAAGCAACGCCCAGGCACGGTTCTCGTAGCCGCTGTCATTGGCTTCACCGGTCTTCAGATCCACCTCGAAGCCCTCGTGTGTGTTGACGATGACGGCATCACACACCTCCACCTCACGCAGGTGCCGCACCCAGCGCACCGCTTCCTGCGCCGTATCCCGGAACTCCAGGCCTCGATAATTCTCCGGGCTTTCCCAGTTGGGGATGTTGGACGTGGTCAACCCCAGGATGCCGATCCGGACACCGTCGAATTCCTTTACGATATAGGGGCGGAAAGAGGGTTCCGCCTGGCCCGTCTCGTAGGTGTTGGCGGAGAGAAAGGGGAAAGCGGCCTCGTCTTGACAGCGCCGCAGAACGTCGAGCCCGTAATTGTATTCGTGGTTGCCCACGGTCATGGCGTCGTAGCCCATGAGGTTCATGACGGCCATCATGGGATTGGGCCGGCTGATGTCGCGCCGGGCGAAATAATAGGTCAGCGGGGTCCCCTGGATGGTATCGCCGTTGTCCACCAAAATCACGTGCGGGTATTGGGTCCGCATGGCCGCCACGAATGACGCCGCCCGGGCCAGGCCCACGTCGTCCGCCTCCTCCTTGAAGTAGTCCCACGGCAGGACATGGCCATGGACATCGCTGGTCTGCAGCACCACCACCTCCCGGGTGACCGCACCGGTTTCCGCCGCCGCGGGTGTCGCCGTCAGGAGAACCAGTCCCATCAGCCATCCGATACAGATAACGACACAGGGGATCCTGTCATGCCTCATCATCGGTGTTCCTCTCGTTCTGCAAGTAATCATAAACCTGCCGTCCGGTTTTGGGCCCCAGCACCGACCGCAGTTCGTCCAGCGGCGCGGTGATGATCCGCGGCCAGGAGCCGAAATGACGGATCAGCCGCTGGCGCCGGTGCGGCCCGATACCGGGGATTTCGTCGATCCGGGATGCCAGCGACGCCTTCTGGCGACGCCGCCGGTGGAAGGTAATGGCGAAGCGGTGGGCCTCGTCGCGGATCCGCTGCAGGAGCTTCAGCTCCGGCGAGTGGCGATCCAGCCGCAGCGGCTCCGGGTAACCGTAGCGGTAAATTTCCTCGTTCTGTTTGGCCAGGCCGCACAAAGGCAGCCGCCCGGACAGGCCGAGATCGGCCAGGCTTTGCCGGGCCGCCGACACCTGCCCCGCCCCGCCGTCCACCAGGACGAGGTCGGGCAGGTCCCCGTCCTCCTGCAGGACGCGGGCATAGCGGCGGTGCACCACTTCGCGCATGGCGGCGAAATCGTCCGGCTGCTCCGTCACCGAGCGGATGCGGAACTTGCGGTAGCGGCTCCGCTCCATCCGGCCGTCCACGGCCATGACCATGGCGGCCACGATCTGGTTGCCGCGGGTGTTGGAAATATCGAACGCCTCGATGCGGCGAGGCGGCTGCGGCAGATCCAGCGCCGCCTGCAAACGCTCCACCGACTCGGCCACGATCCCGGCACCGGCGAATCGGGCCTGGAAGGCGCTGCGGGCATTGCGTGTCACCAGCGCCTGGAGCCGGGCGTAGCGGCCCCGCTGCGGCCGGCGCACCCGCACCCGGCGCCCGCTTTTGTCGCTCAGCCATTTTTCGAGAAACGCCTTCTCCGGGACCTCGACCGGCACCAGCACCAGTACCGGCAGGGCAATCTGGCTGACGTAAAACTGAGGCAGGAACTCCCGGAAAAACAGGCCCGGCTCCCAGCACGGTTGGTCCTCCCAGAAAAACTGACGCCGGTCCACCACCTTGCTGTGGCGTAGATGAAAGACCTGCACCGCCACCCGGTCGCCCTGGTGATGATAGCCGAAGATGTCGGCGTCGTCGCGCTGGGTCAGGTACACCTGCTGCGTCTCAGCCAGCCCGTGCACCGCCGCCAGACGGTCGCGCAGCAAGGCGGCATCCTCATAGCGCTGTTCGCCGGCGGCGCGGCCCATTTCCTCCTCCAGGCGTCGTGTCAGCTCGCGGGTTTTCCCCTCCAGGAAGAGGATCGCCTGCTCCACCGCCTCGCGATAGCGTTCCGCGCTGCACAGGGAGGTGACGCAGGGCCCGAGACAGCGCTGGATATGGTAATCGAGGCAGCAGGGCCGGTCGGCCCGGCCGTCGATCTCCTGGCGACAGTGGCGGATGCCAAAGAATTTGCGGACCGTATCGATGAGATGCCGGGCCCGGGTGGCGGGAATGAACGGCCCGAAGTAACGGGCCTTTTCCCTGTACGGACGCCGGGTGTAGCTGATACGGGGGAATGCTTCGTCCACGGTGATCTCGATAAAGGGAAATGACTTGTCGTCCTTCAGATCGATGTTGTAACGGGGCCGGTGTTCATGCACCAGGTTGCTTTCCAGCAGAAAGGCCTCGTATTCGCTGCCGGTGACGATGCACTCCACGTCGCGGATGTCCTGCACCAGCTGCTCCGTCTTGGGATCGCGCTCCCGCGACACCTGAAAGTAGGAGCCCACCCGCGCCCGCAGGTTCCTGGCCTTGCCGACATAAATGATTTCCCCGGCCTCGTCCTTGTAAAGGTACACTCCGGGTTCACGGGGAATCCGTTTGATCTTGCCGGGCAGATTCGGAACGGGAGAAGACTCGGTCATGAATCCCTGCCTGTTGGGGCTAACCGGCCATATCCGCGGGCCGGCCCATCTCGTCAGATTAGATTGGGCCGGAGCGTCATTCTTTTCAACAAAACTGACAGCAGGCGCCGCGCACCGGAACCATCGCCCGGCCGAACACTGCCGGATTGCTCGTCCGACCTTGAGGGCGGCATGCATTCTCCTCAAGGATCGATGCGCACCCCGGAACGGGTCCAGTCCAGCCGGTAAACGCCCAACCGCGTATCGCCGCACACCCGGGTCGTGGTCACGCGCGTCTGAAAAACCTCGACGAACTGGGGCTGTTGCAGCAGCAGCGGCCAGTAGGTCGGGTAACCGACAAAGTAATCCGGACGCACGTCCCGCAGATAATCGAGGATGAAAAGATTCCGCTGATAGTTGAAATCGGTGGCGCCGGTAAGGGGATCCTCGCGCGCGGCAGCCTGAGCGGCCAGCAGTCGGTCGAGGGCGGCCGGCGTGATGAGCCCCAGCACGTCCACCAGCTCGCGTTGGGCATAAAAGCCGATGCCGCCCACTTCCATGCAGGCGATACGGGCATCGGGGGGGGTGTTTTGCCGCAGCCAGTGCCCGACGGTGACGTGCATCCGGGTGATGTCCTGCTGGTACCATTCATAGATTTTCATCCAGTGAATGGCGTCGGCCAGGGACAGGCCCAACACCAGCACGAGGACCAGCGCCCGCGTCCCTCTGTGCCGCAAGATGGCCGAGCAGTCCCGACGGCCGCAGCGCAGGCTCAGCCCGCGCACATGACGGCCGACCCAGGCCATACCGACGACGCCCAGCAGGATCTGCAGGGGAACCAGCGGCGCGATATAGCGGCCGTAATACCACAAATTGGGCGCCACAACCGCATTGACCAGCGGCAACACCAACAGCCACAGGGCCGGCAGTGCCAGGCCGGGCAACCGGCGAAAAGCCAGGTAGATTCCCAGAGGCAGGCAGACGAACAGAATCACCTGGTCCTGCACCCAGTATCCCACCGCGCCGCCCAGGTACTCGGCGGCCGGCAGCCGCACCAGCACCGCCTTGGCGTAAAACGTCGTGGGGAACGGTCGCCCGATGGTGGCCAGGCAGAAGACGATCCAGGGCGCAACCAGCAACGCCGCCAGCAGGCCGGCCCCCATGGTCTGCCGGAGGGAGCGCCAGCCGATGGCCAATCCCTCGGCTGTTCGCCGGACGTCCACCAGATCGTCCAGCAGGAACAACGCCACCAGCAGGTAGCCCTCCGGCCGGGCCAGGGCGGCCAGGGCCGCCGTCCCCGCTGCCGTCAACCTGCGCCCGTTCACTTGCCGCAGCAGGGCGGCCAGTGACAGAAAGCCGAACAGGGCCGTCTCCATGGAAAAGGCGGCCCAGCTATAGCGTCCGGCCAGGAGAGTTAGGAGTGCGGCCGACACGGCCATGAGCGGACCCAGTTGCAAAACGCGACCCAGGCGATAGACCATTGCGGCGCTGAGGATCAGGAAAATGCCGGCCAGTATCGTGGCGGAGATCACGAATTCGCCGGTGATCAGGTATACCCCGGCCAGAAGCAGGACCCAGAGCGGCGATGTATCGCCCGGCATGGGCTGGCCCGGATTGAAGGAGAAGCCGTGCCCCCCGGCCAGGTTGCGGGCGAACTGAAAATGGATGTAGGTGTCATCCAGTGCCCCGCCGCTTTCGCCCGGCAGCAGGTAGCCGAGCAGAACGGCCGTGCCGACGGCCAGAATGAGCGCATAGGGCCACAGTTTTTTCATCCGTTATCCTTTCCGAACGGATCTCCCGGGCGACTTTTGCCGATTCGGGCTCAGGCCGGCCCGTTTCGGAAGGTATCATTGTACGTTCCGTCTTCAATCAACGCAACGGCCATTTTGGATCCCGAGGCGAGCGCCCGGATAGGGTTCAAACCCATCAACCCGGCGCCACATCAGGCGGTTACCGGTGATTCCGGGGGGAGAACGCCTCCCCGTCCTGACCGACAGTCATCCTTTTCCGTACCTGTCGTTGGCCCGGACATCTTCTGATGGTATAATGAATCCTCACTGCCGGTGATCATCGCTCCCCTTCGCCCGCCGCAGCACTATTTCATCGGGCGGACCGGGCCGTTGGGTAACCGGATCCGAAGAAAAAGCTGATTGGAGCCCACGCATGCACCGTATTTCCGGAACGATCGTTTCGATCCTCATTTCTGTGGTTGTCCTGCTGTCGGCTTGCGGCGGATCGACTCCGCCCGCCTTCAACGAAGAGGCGATGCTGTTCAATGCCGTCCTCATCCCCGACCAGCCGGATCCCACCATCCTGGACCGCGAAATCATCCGCCAGGCTTTGCCGGCGCTGGCGGAGGTGTCGCCGGCCTGGGCCACGGCGGGCGATACGGCTGCGGCGGAACTGCTGACAGAAGACAGCCCGCTCACCATCAAGATGGTGGACCGCCAGGATATGGTCTTCCCCGGCCTGCGCTACCTGGTGAATTTCGGTGTGGGCCTGGATCAGCCCGACATGTTGCGCTGTTCCACCGCCCCGCAGGCTGTCCAGCTATTCATGCGCTGCCCGGCGACGGACATACCTCGCCTCTACCCCCTGTTTCAGGCTGTCACCCTGGCGGCGGCCATCCGGCTGAACGGCTATGTGTTCGATGAAAACGCCAAGGTGATCCAAACTCCCGCCGCCTACGCCCGTGATCTGTTCTCCCCCGTCACCAGTCCCCTCCAGGCTCATGTCCTGCTGCAGCACTATCCGTATGAACCCGGCCGCTTTCGCATCGTCACCCTGGGCATGGCCAAATTCGGCGCACCGGAGATCGAAATCCGTGACTACCCTCCGGACAAGGCCCTCGTCTTCAAACGACTGGTGGCCGCCGCCGCCCGGCGCCTGGTCCGGGCCGGCCTGGCCGGGGAGCCCTTCCCCGCCGGGCTGGAGCTCACGGCGGCCGAACTCCAGCCGGCGGCGGAAACACCTCTGGGCGAGGAATTGCCGCCGGCGGCCGATGGATTGGCGGTCATACTTCGGGAAGGACGCGTCGAGGAGGGCGATCCCCAGAGCAACGTCATCCGCCTGGCCCCGCCCTCCACCGAACCCGGCGACCTGGCGGAGTGGGGCCGTCAGATTTCGCGATTCATTTTTGGCATTGACATCGAATCCGTTGTCTGGCAGGGAGATCTTCCGTCCGAGGCCGCAACGGCCCAGGCGACGCTCCCCGAAATCAGGCAGGAATTCATGACGGATCCGTCCGCCGGCGGCTGGTATATCCGCTTTCGGGCCCCAACCCCGGACGCCGGTCCGGCGGAAATCCTTGTCGGCCAGCTGGAGCAGTGGACCGAGGACGATCTGGGCGTGCTGCTCCTCAGCGAACCCCGGCTGGCCGCCGCGGCGGGCGCCGGCACCCGGCTGGCTGTGTCGGAGGCGGACGTGGTGGACTGGATCCAGGTGACACCGGCCGGTGAGGTCCGGGGCAATTATCTGAAAAATTTGCGGTAACTACCGGTGGTGACATATGGTCAAACGCATCGATGAAGAACTCAGCCATCCGCAGAAAATCCTGCTCCGGTTTTTTTGGATGAAGGCGTGGGAAAACATGAAAAACGCCGTGCGGCGGCTCCATCCCACGGACGTGGCCGGAGTTTTCCCTAGCCTGACCCGGGAGGAGCAGCTGGAATTCGTCGACATCCTTTTCCAGGAGCAGCTGGCAGCGCCGGTTATCGCCTGCCTGCCGGAGGAGATGGCCCGCGAATTGCTCACGGAGCTCGCCGAGGACAAGGTGGCCACCATGATCCAGCGCGTTTCGGCCGACGATGCCGTGGATTTTCTGGGCTCCCTGCCCGAGGAGAAAACGGCGGCCGTGCTGGAATGCCTGCCCCAGGCCAAGCGTTGGTTTTTCGAGAAGCTGCTGCTATACGACGACGACTCCGCCGGCGGCATCATGAATCCCGATTTTCTGGCCATAGACCAGTCCATCAGCACCGAAGAGGCGCTGCGGGTCATTCGCAACCGATCCAAAACTGAGCATTATCTCTATGCCTACGTGGTGGACGAGATGAACCACCTTATCGGCGTGCTATCCTTCCGCCACCTGGTGTTCTCGGATCCCGGGGTCAAGATCCGCGATATTATGATTCCGGATCCGGTCCGCGTGACGGCCGACACACCCCAGGAAGAGGTGGCCAAGCTCGTAGCCGACTACGACCTGCTGGCCGTGCCGGTGGTGGATGAAAACAACCGGCTGCTGGGTGTGGTGACGGTGGACGACATTATCGATGTCATCGAGGAGGAAGCCACGGAGGATATTTACCACCTGGCCAATCTCCATTCGGAAATCAATGTCTTCACCCCCTTGTTCAAAACCGTCTGGCTGCGCATCAGCTGGGCCATGGCCAGCCTGCTGACCGCCCTCCTGGCAGCCTTGGTGGTGGGACTTTTCAAGGACACCCTGACCCACATCATCTGGCTGGCCGTGTTGATCCCCGTTCTGGGGACCATGACCGGCAACATCGGCACTCAGTCGCTGACGGTGGTGGCGCGGGCCCTGGTCACCGGTGAACTGGAATACCATCAGGGTTGGAAAGTCGTGTTCAAGGAACTGGCGGCCGGCTTTCTGCTGGGCATCATCATCGGCACGCCGCTGGGCCTGCTGGTCTATTTTCTGCTGGGGCAGAACGTGTTGTTGGCTCTCCTGGTGGGCGTCAGCATGATCATCAGCTTGCTGCTGTCCACCCTGTTCGGGGCGTTTATCCCGCTGCTGCTGGGCTGGCTGGGCCTCGATCCGGTCCGGGGGGCGAACCTGGTGGTCACCACCATCGCCAACGTCGTCGGTTTCTTCGTCTTTCTCGGGCTGGCCCGCTGGCTATTACCGCATCTGACCGGCTGACGACGGACGGCATCCCCGAAGGCATCCATCAATCGATGAAACATGAATTCGGTATTTGCGTAGACATCACCTTCGGTTTCTGAAATTGGAAGGTCATCACTTGGCAAGCTATTTTCTGTCCGGGACCCCCGCGGCCCAGTGCCGGCTCGGGGCACGGGTAGATGAAGACGTCATTTCAACCCTAACCGATAAGGAGTATCCATGAAGTATCGACTTTTTTGGGTGATGCTGCTCCTGCTGGCCTTGCCCCTGGCAGTGGCGGCACAAAACGACGAAGACAAGGACGCGGCAAAAACCAAGGATCCCATGTCCTCGGCGACATTCAGCGGCCTCAAATTCCGCGCCATCGGACCGGCCTGGGCCTCGGGGCGCATCGCCGATTTCGCGGTGAATCCCCACGACCCAAGCGAGTATTATGTGGCGGTGGCCAGCGGACACATCTGGAAGACCGAGAACGCCGGCACCACCTGGCGGCCGGTGTTCGATAACTACGGCGCCTATTCCATCGGCTGCCTGGCCATGGATCTCTCCAACACCCACGTGGTCTGGGCCGGTACCGGCGAGAACAACCACCAGCGCGCCCTGGGCTACGGCAGCGGGGTCTTCAAGACCATGGACGGCGGCAAGTCCTGGAAGAATATGGGACTGAAGGAATCACGCCAGATCGGCATGATCGCCATCGATCCCCGGGACAGCAACGTGGTGTACGTCGCCGCCGAGGGATCGGCCTGGGGACCGGGCGGTGACCGCGGTCTGTACAAAACAGTGGACGGCGGCCAGAACTGGGAGAAAGTGCTGGAAATCAGCGAGGACACGGGCATCAACAACGTCATTCTCGATCCTCGCAACCCCGACATCGTCTACGCCACCTCCGAGCAGCGCCGCCGGCACGTGCACACCAAGATCGGCGGCGGCCCCGAGTCGGGCATCCACAAGTCCACCGACGGTGGCAAGACCTGGCGCAAGCTGAGCCGGGGCCTGCCCGGCGGGCATGTGGGCGGCATCGGCCTGGCCCTGTCGCCGGTGAATCCCGATGTGCTGTACGCCATCATCGAGGCGGCCCTGGACCAGGGCGGCTTCTTCCGTTCTACCGACCGCGGCGAGTCCTGGTCCAAAATGAGCGACCATGCCAGCAGCGGGCAGTATTACAACGAGATCTTCTGCGATCCCAAGGACGTGGACAAGGTCTACTCCGTGGAAACCATTACCCACTACACCGAGGACGGCGGCCGCACCTGGCAGCGGCTCAGCAACAACAACCGCCACGTGGACGACCACGCCATGTGGATCGATCCCGCCAATACCCGTCATTTTCTCATCGGCGGCGACGGCGGCATCTACGAGTCCTGGGACGGCGGTAGCACTTACGAGTTCAAGCCCAACCTGCCCGTCACCCAGTTCTACCGGGTCAACGTCGACGACACGGAGCCGTTTTATTACGTCTACGGCGGCACCCAGGACAACAACAGCATGGGCGGTCCCTCGCGGAACCTGAGCTCCCGCGGCGTGGCCAACGACGAATGGTTCGTCACCAACGGCGGCGACGGCTTCTGGACGGCCAGCGATCCCACCAATCCCGACATCGTCTACGCCGAAGCGCAGTACGGCAACATGGTCCGCTACGACCGCAAGAGCGGCGAGGCCGTCTCCATTCAACCCGAACCGCGCAAGGATGAGGATACCTATCGCTGGAACTGGAATACGCCCCTGTTCATCAGCCCCCACTCCCCCACCCGGCTCTATTGCGCGGCCAACAAGGTTTTTCGCAGCGACGACCGTGGTGACAGCTGGCAGGTCATCAGCGATGACATCACCGCCCGGATCGACCGCAACACCTGGCCGGTCATGGGCAAGTTCTGGAGTGTGGACGCCGTGGCCAAGGACGTCTCAACCTCCCAGTACGGCACCATCGTTTCCCTGGCCGAATCGCCGGTCCAGGAAAACCTGCTGTACGCCGGCACCGACGACGGCCTCATCCAGGTCAGCACCGACGCCCGGACCTGGACAAAGATCGAAACCTTTCCTGACGTCCCGGAGCATACCTATGTGGCCGACATCCTGCCTTGCCGCTTCGACGCCAACGTGGTGTACGCCGCTTTTGACAACCGGAAGCGGGACGATTTCAAACCGTACCTGCTTATGAGCCGTGACCAAGGAAAGACATGGACGTCTGTCGCCGGCAACCTGCCGGAAAACGGCACGGTCCACACCATCGTGCAGGATCCGGTGCGCCCCGAACTGCTGTTCGCCGGCACCGAGTTCGGCTGCTTTTTCAGCGTGGATAACGGCGCGAAATGGATTCAGCTCAAGGCCGGAATCCCCGATATCGCTGTCCGCGACATGGTGATCCAGAAACGCGAGAACGACCTGGTGCTGGCCACCTTCGGCCGCGGCTTCTAC
>JAFGRT010000226.1 GCA_016935015.1 Acidobacteriota bacterium
CCCCATGGGACGGCGGGGCGACCCCTTCCCGTATCGCTCTCCCCTCCGGCCACACGACCCCGACCTGACCGACCCGGATGGCGGGTATTCCGTCCGGCCGACCGCCATCCCGCGCGTATGATGCGCCGCCTGACCTCCCCGCCGCTGTAAAAGCTACCCGGCCCGATTTCCCCGGACCGGCCGTTGACAATCCAGCCCGCCTGCCGGAAAATGAACTTTCACGTCCGGATGGCCATCCAGTACATTGCCGACACCGGAAACGGCCGACCGCTTTCCCTCATCAGAACAGGAAGAGGTGAAAAATCACTGTATGAAAACGCTCACCAAGACATTATGTCTGATGGTTCTGGCCGGCTTGTGGCTGGTCAGCGCCATACCAGCCCAATCGGCGGAGACCATTCCGGCCGAGGATGCGGCCGCGCCCACCATTCGTACCGAGACGCAGCGGGTGGTCGTGCCCGTGGCCGTGTTTTCCCGGGCGGGTGAGGTATTGGACGACCTTGACACCGCCGACTTCCGCCTGTTCGTGGACGACCGGACCGTGCCCGATTTCGGGCTGCAGTTCGACCGGCAGATGCCGGCCGTGGTCCATGTCCTGGTGGATTTCAGTTCCTCCCAGATCCAGGACAAGTGGCCCTGGGTGAAATCGTTCCTCAAGGCCATGATCCACCGCCTGACGCCCCGCGACACCTTCGTCCTGGCCGGTTACGGCTGGCGCTACCAGGTGATCTGCGGACCCACGACCGACCGGGCCGAAATCATGGAAACCCTCGACAATCTCTACCCGGAGCTGTACGTACCCCGGCACGGCCTGTGGGACAGCATCAAGCAACAGTTGAAGCGGGACGTGCGCGATACGGGCAAGGGCGGCCAGCAAGTCCCCCTCAACAAGACGGCCATCGCCCTCGACAAGACCATGTTCGCCCTGGCCGATGAAACCAATCCCAAGAAATACATCATTCTTGTCAGCGACGGGGACGAAAACCTGTCCAAGGTGACACTGAATCATCTGCAGAAAGCCGGCGTGCCGGTGTTTTCCGTCTACCTGTCCGGCTCCGGTTTCGGGCGGCACAGCCTGTTCCGCCGGGGGGCTTTTTTGCAAACCATCGCCGAGGAAACCGGCGGCGTGGTCTTTCGCAAGACGAGCACGCTACAACCGGACCTGGTGGCCAGGCAGACGGCCGACATGATGCGCAACCACTACCTCATCAGCTTTACCCCGGCCGGCGACCTCGCCCGGGACGACACCCACCGCATCCGGGTGGAGGTGGACCGGCCGAACATCCGGACCGACTACCGCCGCTCCTTCCGTTTTTCACGGGAATAATCGTCAGAAGGACCGCGCCGCCGCCGGGTACTGCCGGGCCAGCAGGATGGTCCGGCAGGCCAGCGGGTTGAAGGGCGAGCACTCCAGATGGAGTCCGCAGCGCACCGCCGCCACCGGTTCGTTGCGACGGACGTGGACCAGCCAGCGAACCAGCCGGCGCAGCTCGAACGGCACCGTTGGGTCGGCCGCATATTCCACCACACTGCCCTCCTGCAACAGGACCCGTACGGATTTGGCCCAGGTCGGCGATAGACCGGCCAGTTCCGCGAGAATGGCCTCGCCCCGGTCCGGATCCCCTCCATCCAGGCAGAGGCAAGCCAGTTCCAGCCGCTCGAGGGGGATGACCGATTCGGGAAATCGTTTCATGCCCTGTTCCATCCATTCCACCGCTTGCCGGAGATCGCCCGCACGCCAGGCCAGGAAGGCCTCCAGATCGAGACTCATCCTTACCGGCGTGGATTCATCGGGCCCCGCCTTCATCAGACGGCGGCTGATTTCCGCGGCCTCGGCCCGGCGGCCTTCGCAGGCCAGCACCAGACCCTGCCCCCAGATGCCCACCTGGACGAAGCGCCGGTTCCGGCCGGCATATTCCTCTTCCATGCGCCGGAAATTGGCCAGCGCCGCCGAAATATCACCCAGCTCGAGCAGGCATCCCCCTAGGTACTGAAAGGCATTGGCCCGATTTTTGTCCGCCGTGCGGTAATGGGCCATGAATTCTTCCAACATTCGTCGTCGTTCATAAGGATCATGACGGTTGGAGGCCACCAGTAGCCGGGATTGTTCACCCTGGATCAGCCCGCTGAAATGAGACGCTATCACGCGCCGGACTTCCTGCGCTTCCGCTCGCCGGTTCATCTGCCACAGCACGTCGGCCAGCCGCGCCCATTCGACGGCCAGACGATAGCGTTCGTCCGGTTCGCGGGCAACGGCCGACAGGCCCTCCAGCCAGGCCCGCGCCTCATCCGTTCGCCCCTGCAGCCGCAGAGCCGCGCCGACATTGATGCGGGCCAGCTGCCCGTAAAAGGTCGAATGGCCGGCGGCGATGACCTGGTGAAACGTGTCGATGGCCTCTGCGTACAATTCTCGCTGCAACAGGCAGATACCTGCCTTGTACAGGGCTTCGTCGGCGATGGGCTTGGGAGCATGGTCGCGCACCACGTCGGCGTAGGCCCGTTCCGCCGCCGCGAACTGGCCCTGTTCGAACAGGCGGTCGCCCACGGCCGTCACCGGCATCACCTCGGGGATGCGCTCCTGATAGATTCGCAGGTTGTCGATGATCACCGCCCCGTCGAAGGTGCCCAGCCGGATGCGACTGAAGGTCGAGGGATCGAGAGGGAAGGGATCGGTATAGGCGACCACGGTCTCTCCATCCACCCGCATCTCCAGAAGGTTGCCTTGCCGAAGGACCGTCACATGGTACCAGCGCCCCGGCTCCACCACCGGCGAGTCGGACAAGCGTACCTCCTCCTGTCGCCGGTCGATGGCGCTCCGGCCGTAGTCCGCACCAAAACCGAAATAGTAACCGGTTTTGTCCAGACCGGGTCCGTCCAGAAACGCCATCACTTCATGCTTGCCGTTCTCCGGCAGGGTCCGGGCCTCATATTCGAAGCGGACGTTGCCCGGATATTTCTGCACCAGGCTGATGGTCACCTCCCCTGCACCCACGCCGCGCAGGCTCTCCTCCGCCAGGAACCATTCGCCGCTGTCCACCTGGTAGGCGGGTCCGAAGTCGGCCCGATTGAAATCATCGAGAAAAATCCTCTCCCAGGATACCTGCTGGCGGGACCACTCCAGCCAGGCCCAGCCGGCGGCCGCAGACACCAGCAATAGCAACGACACCGCCAGGGCCGCCGCCAGCCGGTTCTGCCGCGTCCACTTTACCAGGCGGTACCCCACGGATACGGGACGGGCCAGAACCGGCTCGTCCCGCAGGTATCGCCGCAGATCGGCGGCGAAATCCGCTGCCGCGGCATATCGCCGTTCCTTCTCCCGGGCCATGGCTTTGAGGCAAATGCACTCCAGGTCACGGGGCACGGCCCGGTTGACGGCCCGCGGCGCCTGCGGGTCGCGGGTCATGACCTGGATAAGGGTCCGCGTGGCGCCCGTGTCGGCAAAGGGGGCCTGTCCTGTCAGGCCGTGATACAGGGTGGCGCCGAGGCTGTACACGTCACTGGTTTCATCCACCATGGCCCGGGCGCCGGCGGCCTGCTCTGGCGACATGTAATGGGGCGTGCCCATGATATCACCCGTCCGGCTCAGGGAGCTGGTTTCATGGACGTGACCGGCCAGCCCGAAGTCGGTGACATGGGGATCCCTCTGACTGTCCACCAGAATATTGGCCGGTTTCAGGTCACGGTGAATGATGCCGGCGGCATGGGCGTGGGCGACGGCATCGGCGACCTTGGCCATAAGACCGGCCAGAGTCTGGAAATCCAGGTCCCCGCTGCGAATGAGTTCATCCAGCGGCCGGCCCTCGATATACGTCATGCTGAAAAAGGGCCGCCCTTCGTGTTCCCCGAGATCGAGAATGGACACAATATGCGGGTGGGACAGGCGGGCGGTGTCCTCGGCTTCGCGAATGAAGCGCCGGATGGCATCCGCTCCGGCGAAAGCGCCGCCCAGCATCACCTTCAGGGCCACCGGGCGTTTCAACGCCGCCTGCTCCGCCAGGTACACCACGCCCATCCCGCCGCGGCCGATCTCACGCCGGATGCGGTAGGGCCCGACCTGCCCGGGCAGCGGCAGGTCAGCCCGGTCCCCTCCGGGCCGGGTGGGGGGCCGGGCCGGCAGGGTGAGGGCATCCGCCGCGGCATCGGGAGTGCCCGATGCCGGCGGGGACCCGGCCGCTCTACCGCGGGGCTCACCGGCCGGGTCTGCCACCGGGGGATGGGAGCCATCCGCCGAAGCAGGCTTTCGCTTTTTCTGTTTGGAATTCTCCGATGACGACGCCATTACGTAAATTGTTGATGGCGACAGAGGGAGTGTCAAGCCTTTTTTGGCAAGGCGCCTCATCCCGGCCGGGGCGACGCGGCCAATAACTAGAATTCAGCGTAGTTGGGGACCCGCGGAAAGGGGATGACGTCACGGATATTCTTCATCCCCGTGACGTACATCACCAGCCGCTCAAAGCCGAGGCCGAAGCCGGCGTGAGGTGTGCCGCCGTACTTGCGCAGATCCAGGTACCACCAGTACGGCTCCTCGGGCAGGCCCATCTCGCGGATGCGCCGCCGCAGCACATCGTGGCGCTCCTCACGCTGGCTGCCGCCGATGAGTTCGCCCACCCCGGGCACCAGCAGATCCATGGCCGCAACGGTACGGTTGTCGTCATTGAGGCGCATGTAGAAAGCCTTGATTTCTTTGGGATAGTCGGTGACGAAGACCGGCTTGCCAAAGATTTTTTCCGTGAGGAAGCGCTCGTGCTCCGTCTGCAGATCCATGCCCCAGTGCACCGGGAATTCGAAGGTGTGGCCCGATTTTTCCAGTTCCATCACCGCATCGGTGTAGGTGATGCGGGCGAAATCCGATGCACAGACATGCTCCAGCCGCTGGCGGACCCCCTCGTCAATGAACTTGCCGAAAAAGTCCATCTCCTCGGGCGCATCTTCGAGAATGCGGCCGATAACGCTGCGGAGCATGTCCTCGGCCAGGTCCATGTTGTCGGCCAGGTCGGCGAAGGCGATTTCCGGCTCGATCATCCACAGCTCGGAAATGTGGCGCGGTGTATTGGAATTTTCGGCCCGGAACGCTGGTCCGAACGTGTAAACCTTGCCGAAATTCATGCAGTAGGCCTCCACGGCCAGCTGGCCGCTGACGGTCAGGTACGCTTCCCGGCCGAAGAAATCCTCACCGAAGCGGACATGGCCCTGCTCGTCCCGGGGTGGATTGTTGATATCCAGGGTGGTGACCCGGAACATGTCGCCGGCCCCCTCGCAGTCGCTGGCGGTGATGATGGGCGTGTGGACGTACACGAAATTGTGCCGGTGAAAGTAGTCGTGCAGGGCCTGGGCCAGCAGGCTGCGCATGCGGAAAATGGCGGTGAAGGTGTTGGTGCGCGGCCGCAGATGGGCAATGGTGCGCAGGTATTCGAAGGTATGGCGTTTCTTCTGCAGGGGATAGTCCGGCTGGGAATCGCCGACGACGTCGATTCGACCGGCCTTCACCTCGAAGGCCTGTTTGGCGCCGGGCGACTCCACCACTTCGCCTTCCACGCGCAGGGCGGCACCGAGGGCGACGCGGCTGATGGCTTCATAATTGGACAGATTTTCGTCGAACACGATCTGTAAATTTTTGAAAAACGAGCCGTCGTTCAGCTCAATGAAGCCGAAGCCCTTGGACACCCGGCGCGTCCGCACCCAGCCCGCCACCGTGACCTGCCGGCCCAGAAGGGCGGTGTAATCGCCGCGAAACAGTTCCTTGACCGTCGTCGTTTTCATGATGCCTCTCCTTGAATCCGCGCCGTCCGTCCGGCCCGGGACCCGCCTCGCCCACCGGCGAACTCCGGTAGGCACAGGATGTTACTATTACCCCAACTCCCCCGCCTTGTCAAACAGAACCTGCGCCGCGGCCATCCGGAACCGGGCGACCAACAAAAGGTCTTCCCCATCCCGGGATTCCTGATACAATATTTATTTTGACGCCGCGCGATGGACCCGCCGCCGGCGACCGAATTCAGTCCTGGAGGAATCATGCCACGCATCATCACTCTGGCCTTCATGTTTACCCTGTTTTTCCTGTGGCTCCCCGCCGCGACCGAGGGCCGGTTCATGACGGAGCCGGACATCCACGGCCAGTCCCTCGCGTTCTGTTATGAGGGGGATATATGGACGGCCACCATCGACGGCGGTCCGGCCGTCCGCCTGACCAATCATCCCGGCGAGGAGAGCCGGCCGCATTTCTCGCCCGACGGCCGCTGGATCGCCTTCACCGGCCAGTACAACCGCGGCGAGCACGTCTACCTGATCCCCGCCGACGGCGGCGTGCCAAGCCGCCTGACCTGGCGCTCCGGCGCCGAGGTCATCGGCTGGACCCCCGACGGTACCCACGTGCTGTTTCGGGCAGCCTGGGATGCCGACTACCGGCCCATCACCCGGTTCTATCGCGTGTCCGTGACGGGCGCCATGCCCGAGGCCCTGCCCCTGCCGCGGGGCGTGCTGGCCAGTTTTTCGCCCGACGGCCGGCGCCTGGTCTACAACCGCCGCGGCCGGGAGGAATACAACTGGAAACGCTACAAGGGCGGCCAGTACCAGGACATCTGGCTGGCCGACCTGACCAGCGGGGATTTCACTCCCCTTACCGAGTACGTGGGCAAGAACGCCTACCCCATGTGGCTGGGCGACAGCATGTTCTTCCTGTCGGATCGAGACGAGCAGGGCATCACCAACCTGTACCGCTACGATTTCGCCACCCGAAACACCACCCAGATCACCCACTATGAGGACTTCGACATCCACACGCCCGGCTGCGACGGCCGGTTCATCGTCTACGTCCACAGCGGCTGGCTCCACGTGCTGGACACGGCCAGCTTCAAGCC
>JAFGRT010000227.1 GCA_016935015.1 Acidobacteriota bacterium
GCGGCGATTGTATAGCGAAGGGCAAGGGCGGGTGACCGGCCGGATGCCCATCTCTTCATCTTTAGCCGCCCGCAGGGCGGCGATTGTATAGCGAAGGGCAAGGGCGGATGCGCGGCTGCCGCGCGGCCGCCCGCCGCCCTGGAACCGTCGTGCCCCGCCCGGCCCAGCCCTGTTAAGGGCGTTATAACCCGTTGATCGAAAATCCCTTATAACATGATGGGTGCCGGTCGTTGGTCACCATTTCTGGCCGGCCTTTCAGGCCTCCGGAGTTCTTTTAGGGGGCTCCTCTCCGTGGGCTCACTCCGTTCGCCTACGGCTAGCAGACGGTTCGGCCCTCCGGGCCTTGACGATTGCCAAAAAACGAAAATTTTGGGGATGACGGGAGAATGAATCCATAGTCCTGCCGCGGCACCCGCCATTGGCGCCCCAGCGTAACGGACCGGATTTGCCGGCGAGAAAAATCCGACCGGGGAGGCTGGCCCTCCGGGCCTCCATTCAGGGTTCGGTCTGACTGGAATTTCATCCAAACGTGTCCGTTGAACCGGCACTTGCGGGTGGACGGCCAGGCGTCATTCGCCCAGCAGGTACTTGCGGATGCGGCGGATGATGGTGTTGTCGGCGTCCGACTTGCGGGGCGCGGCCATCTTGTCGGCGGTGGACTTCAGGCGCTCCGTCACCATCCGCTCGATCTTGGCCACGAATTCCTTGTTCTGCTTGAGGATGGCATCGAACCCTGCCTTGTGGACCACCAGCACCTCCAGGGGTGCCGCCGCCACCACGCTGGCGCCGCGCGGGTCGCCGGTGAACAGGGCGATCTCGCCGCAGATGTCGCCCACCCCCAGTTGGGCCACCTTGCGGGTCCCCTTGAGGATCTCCACGCTACCGCGGCGGATAACGAACATGGAGCGGCCCACCTCCCCTTCGGCAGCGATGACGGCCCCGGACGGATACTCCATGATCTCGGCCGTTTCGGCCACGGCGGCCAGCTCGGCCGGATCCAGCTGGCGGAACATCTCCACCTGGGCCACGGCCTCGGCCACCCGGCCGTCGCGCGGGGCCGCCGGCCCGGCCGGACGGCGCTCCAGCTGCAGGGTGCGGATGGGGAACGGAATGGTGATGCCATGGCGCCGGAAGAAATACCAGATGGACCGCCGCACCTCCCCCTCCAGGCGCCGGAAGTGGGTATAGTCCTTGATGAAGAAACGGATGCGGTAGACGATGGAGAAATCGGCGAAGGACTGGATGTAGATGACGGGCGGCGGATTCCAGAGGACCCCCGGCGTGGAGAGCACGGCCTGGCGTAGCACGCCCATGACCAGGTCCGGGTCGTCGGCGTAGCTGACGCCGATCTCCATGACCCGGGCGGCCCCCACCCGCGTCAGGTTGACGAACTGCTTGCGCGTGAGGTCCTGGTTGGGCACGATGACCATTTCCTGGTCGGGCGTGACCAGCTGCACCGTGCGCCAGGTCAGCTCGCACACCTGGCCCACCAGGTCCTCCAGCTGGATCCAGTCGCCGCGGCGCAGGGTGTTCTCGAAGTGGAACACCGTGCCGGCGATGAGGTTGATGAGGGTGTCCTGGACGGCCAGACCGATGACCACGGTGATGACGGCCGACGTGGCCAGCAGCGGCGTCACGTCGATATTGAAGATCTCCTTGAGGAGCACCAGGATGAGCAGGGCGTAGGCCACGCCCATGAGCAGGTCCCAGAACAGCTTGGAGACGGTGATGCCCCGCTGCGTCAGCCAGGCCTGGCTGATATCCTTGAACAGGTAGATGGCCAGGGCCACCAGCAGGAAGATGAAGAGGGCGTCGGCAGCCTTGAGCAGGTGGATGGACAGGTCGATCAGGCCGGCGGCGGCCGCGTCGCGCAGGAGCTGCACGGCGAAGAGGAGCAGGAGCAGACGGGCGCTGCGCCGCAGCAGCGGGAAGCGCCGCCGCAGGATCAGCAGGGCCAGGGCCAGGATCAGCAGGATGCCGCTGGTGAGAAAGGCGGTGAGAAACATGACACGCACACTCCCCCGGACGAGTTCCGCCGTCAGCCCGGGCAGTGCCGCGGCGGAGATGGGCTGAGTGTAGCACAAGGCCGTTGGTGGTGGAAGAACGGTTTAGGGGAGGCAGCGAAATCGCCCGGGCGGCGGGCATGCCTGACGGCATCAACGCTGAGGAATACCCGGGGCGGAAAAACCGAGGCAGCCGGCCACCGCCCGGCCGGGTCGACGGTCAACGCGAGTCAGAAGGATCAGAGGAACGGGTAATCGGGCTCATTCCTGCCGCAGGACGTCCACCGGCTGGACCCGCGCCACACGAAGCGTGCGGCCGCTGATGGTCATCATGGCCGTAACAAGAGCGATCCACCCGGCCAGCAGAACGATCCACGGATCGAGTTCCGCCCGGTAGGCGAACCCGTCCAGCCAGTCCGCCATGAGCCACCAGGCAGTTGGAGCGGCGATGATGAAGGCCACCAGGACCGGTCCCAGAAAAGCGCGGCTCAGCAACGCCAGCAACTCCGGAATGGTGGCACCCAGGATTTTCCGGATACCCATCTCTTTGGTCCGCTGTTCCACCACCGCCGTGGTCAGGCTGAACAGGCCCAGGGCGGCGATAAACAAGGCCAGCGTCGTGAACACCCCCATGACCTGCCGCATCTGTCGCTCCGCCGTGTACAGGCCGGCTACATGTTCATCCAGAAACGAATAATTCAACGGCTGCCGGGGCGCGAAGCGTTGCCAGATCTCCCGGAGGGCGGCGAGACTTGCCGGCAGGTCCTCCTCCGTCAGGTGAACGACCAGGTATTCCGCGGTATCCCCGCGATAGAGGGCGACCGGTTCGATGGAGGAATGCAGGGACTCGAAGTGAAAATCCCGCACCACTCCAATGACCGTAAATGTGAGGATGTTCTGTGGATTGTCGAAATCGGGACGGGACAGCTGCCGGCCGATGGCGTCCGCCCAGCCGAAATGCCGCGCCGTGGCCTCGTTGATGATCACGGCTGACTGGTCGGCCGGGCGGGCGGGATCGAAATCCCGCCCCTGGATGATGTGCAGTCCCAGAATGGCGCAATAGTCGTCATCCACCGCCCAATGCTGCATGGAAACGGTTCGGTCACTTTGAAATTCCCCCGGGGGGAACGTGCTGGTGGAACTCCGGCGGGAGGAGCCAGGCAGATAGCTGGTCAGGCTGGCGTTTGAAAATCGTTCATGAGCCAACAGTTCCGATTTGAAGGTTGCCGCCTGTTCCGCCAGCCGGTCGACATGGTGCACTAGCAACACATGCTCCTTTTCGAACCCCAGCCCGCGTGACTGGATGTACTGCATCTGCCGGTGGATCACCAGGGTTCCCACAAGCAGCATGATGGACATGGCAAACTGGAAAATCACCAAGCCGGTCTGCAACCGCCCGGCAGTCTTCCGGCCGCCCCGGCCGCCCCGGAGGGCCCACAGCACGTCGAATCGCGACATGATCAACGCCGGGTAGCTCCCGGCCAGAATGCCCAGCAGCGGCGTCAGCAGGATCGCCGCCATGGTGTAGCGCCCGGCCAGATCGGGAAAGGAGAAGGAACTCCGCGTCAGCAGGTTGAACAGGGGCAGGGTCGCCTCCACCAGGACAAGGGCGATCCCAAGGGCCAGCAGGCTTTGCACGACGAATTCCATCAGGAAGTGACGGATCAGCTGGGCGCGGGGAGAGCCCAGGATTTTCCGGATGCCGATTTCCCTGGCCCGGCGAATGGAATAGGCGTTGGCAAGATTGACGAAATTGATGCCGGCGATCAGGAGGATAAAGATCGCGATCCCGGCGAACATGGCGACCTGCAGGGCGTCGCCGTTGGGTCTCAATTCACCGCCCAGGTGGGAGTGCAGGTGGATATCGGTCACTTTCTGCAGGCCCAGACGCAGGTAATTCCCCTGGCGGTTGAACTCGTCGAGGGTCATGCCGGAGAGCCGTTGGAATTCCGGACCGAGGTGCGTTCGCATCAGGGAAGGAAATTTGTCTTCGACCTCCCGGCCCTGAACTCCCGGTCGGAAGACCACGTAGGTATGAAAATTTTCGGACTGGCTCCAGGAAGAGCTCCGGCTGGAAGGGATGGTCGCCAGCGAAACCAGCATATCGGCCTGAAAATGGGTATTGGGCGCTATATCTTCGTAAACACCGGCAACCGTTGCTTCCGTGGGTTCTTCCAGTTGGAGGCGCAGGGTCCGGCCCGTCGGATCGTCTATCCCGAAAAAGGTCAGGGCGGCCCGTCGGCTGACCATGACGGAGTTGGGTGACTGAAATGCCGAGGCAGGAGATCCCGAACGTACCGGGATGGAAAATACCTGGAAGAATGACGGATCCGCAAAGAGAATGACGGTCTCGCCGAACATCTGTTCGTCTATCTCCACCGGGAGATTACCGGGATTGTAGAGCCGGGTGGCCTGCTGGACTTCCGGAAATTCGTCCAGGAGGATGCGGGCCAACGGGGCACTGGTAACGGCGATCTCTTTTTCCTGATCACCCATGCGAAAGGACGTGGTCACGCGGAACAACCGGTCGGCCTTGTCGTGGTAAACGTCGAAGCCTGTTTCGTGTTGCACCCAGAGGAGAATCAGCAGGCAGCTGGCCAGGCCGACGGCCAGGCCGCAGACACTGACCAGAAAAAATCCCTTGTTTCGGCGGTAACTGCATAATGTGTAACGGAAAATGTTTTCCATGGCTGCAATCTCTCCAAACGAAAGCGAAAGGATTTCGATGGTTTTTCATTCTCCTCTTCAGTACCAATGCTGCAAACCGGATACCAAAATATTGAGATCAGAATGCATGGAAAAGCCGGATATTCCTCCCGGTAACGTTCGCTGGCGGACAGACTGTGTCCATTACCGTACAGTAGAGCAGGAGGAGCCCCGATGCGACAGCCGTAACGCGCGACCGCGATTCGGTGCGGCCGGAACGGGTGCCGCCATGCGCAGACACAGGTTCGTGTCAGGACGGCCACAAGCGGTCAGATATCCGGCTGATCCTGCGTTTCCTTGGCGGGGCGGTTGACAGGACCCGGCTGAAGAGGCAGCGGCGGCTCCCGGCCCGAATCCGGCCAGCGCCAGATGATGCCAGCTGCGAGGATGTAGACGGCGACGGCGACAAGGGATGCCTCCAGCCCGAATTCGCCGCCCGTCAGCCAGGCGGGACCGCTCAGTTCCGCATTGAAGAGGCCGAGACGGGATCGCCCGCTCACGGTGGCGCCCAGGATACCGGCCAGGGTGAAATTCCACCCGGCGTGCAGGCCGATGGGTAGCCACAGCGATCGGCGGCGCACCAACAGAACCACCTGCAGGCCCGAAAACGCCACGGCGGCCAGCAGGACCTGCGCCAGGGGCAGGATCGCCATTTCCGGCAGCCCCGGCAACAGATGAGCCAGGCCGAACCAGAGTCCGCCGGCCACGGTCGCCGCCGGCCAGCCCCAGCGGACGGCCCACTCGCGGACCGCCATTCCGCGGAACACCAGTTCCTCCACCACCCCGGTGTACAGGGCCCAGCCCAGATACCCGGCAACGATGCCGGCGATTTCCATCCCGCTGAACCGCCCCGGAAAGGCCGTCACCCTTACACCGCCGGTAACGGCCAGCACGGCCGCGACCGGCAGCGGCAAGATCAGACCCAGGCCGAAGCCGGTCAGGATGCCGCCGACCCGCCGTGACAGGCCCAGCCAGCCGAAGTCGCGGCGCCACA
>JAFGRT010000228.1 GCA_016935015.1 Acidobacteriota bacterium
GGGGGGGCCCCGCCGACCGAGGCGGCGGACGAGGATTTGTACGAAGGCAAAACCGTTTTCATTGAAGATGTTACCGCCCGGCCTTTGGTGGAGGAGAAACCGGATGAGTTCTCCCTGACCGAAATGATCCAGACGCCGGCCGCCCGGGATTTTGACGAATCCGGCGCTGACGAGGGCATCTTCGGCCAGACCGTGATGTTGCCCACATCTCCAGCTGACGAGGAGCCCGAACCCCCAGCCGAGGAACCCGCTGCAGCTTCGGACACGGCCGCATGGGCAAGTCCGCCGCTGGCCGAAACTGGCTCCTTGCTACCGCCGCCACCACCCGCCGAACCGGCCCCGCCGCTGCTAACGGAGCGACAGGAACCCGTCGACCTGCTCAGTGACGAACCTTTCGCGGTCACCGCAGAGGAGGGAATCCCGCCCGAGCCGCCGTCGGCCACGCCCACCACCGGCTATCCACCTGCTGCCGATTATGCGCCCGCCACGGCGGAGTACGCGGCGCCGCCGGCCAAATCAGGCAAAAAAACCATCCTCATCGTCGGCATCATTGCGGCCGTTGTGATCATCGGCCTGCTGGCAGTCGTCGGCTATTTTGCCATCCAGCTGCTCACCCCGGACAAATCCACCCTCGCCATCAAGTCCTATCCCGAGGAAGCTGTGGTTTACCTGAACGGCGATGAGTACGGCAGCACCCCCTTTCGGCATGAAAACATCGACCCGGGCAACTATACCCTCGAATTGCGCAAAGAAGGTTTCGCCGTGCTATCCAAATCCATCACGTTGGAAGCCGGACAGATCCTGGAACTGCGGGAGCGGCTCACCCGGTTGGGCGAACCTGAACCCACCGAGCCCCTCGACCAGTTCACCGATGAACTGGTGGAACTGCAGGCCAAGGCGGACGATGCCTTCCAGCGGGATCGCCTGCTGGAACCGCCCGAGGACAACGCCTATTATTTCACCCAGCAAATGCTGGCCCTGGATGAAACCAACGAATACGCCCTCGATCTGCAAACGCAGATCGTCGATACGTGGAAGTCCAAGGCGGAGGCGGCCCTCAAAGCCGGCAATTTCTACAACGCCAAAAAATTCTACACTCAACTCCTCGAATTGCAGCCTGAAAACGAGGAATTCAAGCAGGCTGTGGCCCAATCCGAGGAAAAATTACAGGAATTTTTTTCCAAGAAGCGTCAAAACCTGAAGCAATTTCAATCCCGAGCCGAAAAGCTCATCTGGCAGGGGGACTTGATAACGCCCGCTGATGAAAACGCCTATGAAATCTGCCTGCAGATCCGGGCCATGGACCGCAACAACGACTTTGCCACCAAAACCATGCGCGACATCAGGCGCAAGGCCGACAATCAGATCGACAACGCTATTTTGGAGAGCAAATGGGCCCGGGCGCAGGAACTGCTGGAAGCCTTCAACAAGTATTTCCCCGGGGATGCCGCCGCGTTCCAGAAATTGGAAAAAGTCAAGGAGAAGCTGGTGCAGGCCCGGATCGATGCCCAGCAGCAAGCCCGGGAGAAGGACCGCGAACAACAGCTGGAGAAAGCCCGCCAGACCTCCCAGCAGGGCATCTCAGCCTATAAATCCGGCAATTATGGTAACGCCATCGATCTGCTGCAACAGGCGCTCCAACTCAATCCCGATTTGAGTGACGCGTACTTTTACCTGGGGGCTTCCTATCTGGAAATGCGGGACTTTTCCAAGGCGCGGCAATATTTCCAGAAAACCATCGAAAAGGATTCCAACCATAAAATGGCGTACCTGAATCTGGGAATCCTGTCCCAGGAATCGAAGAATTACGATCGGGCCATCGAATGCCTGAACAAGGTTATTTTGCTGGGCGGCGCGCCCAATTATCCCGTATCCCGTCTGCGCGAGACGGTCGATGAGCTCAACATTCGGAAAGGTTTCGCAAGTCTGATCAACCAGCCCCTGGCCGCCCAGCACAAGAAATTCCTTGGCAGCGCCGACGGTTACGTGAACTTTTCTGAGGACCACTTCCGCTTTGAGACCAGCGAGGCCAAAAAGGGATTCGATTTCCCTTTGAACACCATGGATAATCTGAAATTTTCCAAGGGAACGGAAATGGAATTTACCGCCGGTGGCAAAAAATACACCGTCGAGATCAAAAACACGGCTGATTACGAGCGGTTGCGCCGCTTTCTGCCCGATTACCTGAGACTGGTCAAGTGATCGCCGGCCGATTCTCCCCGTCCCCAATACATCCGGATCACCGCTACGGAGGTGATCCTTTTTTGTCCCCTGCGTGGCCGGCGCTGCCCCGGCATTACCGGAAAAAGTTATTGAAAGGCGATGTCCGTTACCCGGCTTTCCACCAGCTCGTTGTATTTGGTGAAAAACAACATCCGCACACGGACCCGCACCTGTAAAAAGCTCAGGAACCAGTGGCGGTCATCGTATTTGCGGCGATGGTACTCCAGACGCAGAAGATTGATACTGCCCAGAATGCCCCAGCCGATATGGACGGAAGAAGTAATCTCCGCCTCTACCTTCATCAATTCCTTTTCCTCTTCATCGATCCATATGTAGCCGGCGGTCTTTTCCAGAATACGATCGGCGATCTTGCCGCCGGAAAACCGGCCGGGGATGGGATCGAAACGGATTTTGATGGCCGTCCGATCCCACAGTGTTTCTCGGGCCACGATGCGATAGGCATACTTGTCCAGCAAGGGAGCAATGGCAACGATGGTGATTTTTTCTTTGTCCGAGGGATTGGCGAGTTCTTTGTCGATGGTCTCTTTTTTGCGGCGTTCCTCCTCAGCCAGGGCTTCGGGTGAGCGCCGGCGACCGTTCACTTCCAGCTGGACGTAAACCGGTTTTTCCCGGTACCAGGTAACGCGATATTTTTCGTCCAGCCGCTCGGCCGCTTCATCTCCCTCGAACGTGGTGGTGACGCGATGCTCCGTGTAGGCAGGACGGGGCGGCTGTTGCTCCCACTGGCGGATCTTGGTGAAAACCTGTTTCAGAAATTCGGCCCGGTCGGGCAACGGGCGTTCATTCGTCGGTTCGGAAACGGCGAATATCTGCCCGGTCGGCAGAACTACGAAGCACAGCAAAATCAGGAAAACTGTGCGCGAAAAAGAACGCACCGGGGGAACGATGAATCGGTGTGCCGCTGGAGAGATCCGCCATTCTTTTTGTACGATAAGCATGAATCTGTGCCAGGATCAACAGCCGAAAAAATTGATCAGGTCGTTGAACTCACGGGAATAGGACTCGGCATCCTCTCCGAACTGCTCCACCAGACGCTTCTGTTTCAAATCAACCAGGAACGTGGCTTTTTTGCCGTAGATTTTGTTGAAGATCACGACGAATTCATTACCGACTTCATCGATCATCTTGATCTCCGCCAGATTCTGATCATAAGTCGTGGTGAAATTGCGTCTGCACTGGCCGTTGATGCATTCGAATTCGACGAACGCCCCCTCCTTGATGCGAACCCCTTCGCCCACGATGCCGCCGTACTGACCCAGTCGGGACGGAATGTAGAACATGGTTCTGCAGGAAAATGTGTCGGCGTGAAGCCGCCCGACCATTTTGACGACTGTTCCTTCCATGAAGGACAACTTCTGCCCGCAGTGGGGACATACGTAGGTGAGCTTTCCTACCGGCTCAGCCATAGCTACCTCCCGGTGTCGGATATCGGTTTATATCTTAGCGACAAATTGCGGTGGAGTCAAGGTGCAGCCGCTCACGATCGGGGACGGGGTAAATCCAAAACGGCGCCGACCTTGCTGAACCATGAGCCGCCCGGTTTACTCTAAGAGGATGAGTAGAGTGCGAGGAGGCCACCGATGAACATCATTTACAAATCCAGAGTTTTATTCGTTTTGCTGTTGCCGGCGACCATCCTGTCCGCCATCGGCCTGGCCCGGGTCAACCGCGTCGAGCCGGGCGATCTCGCCGCCAAGGCAACACACGTCAGCATCGTCCGTTGCCGTGAAGCCCAGGCCGTCCGGCATGAGTCCAGCCTGGTATTCACCCACTACCGCTTCGAGACGATGGAAACCGTCGACGGCAAGGCCGCGCCGGCCAGCTTTCAGCTAAGCATCCTGGGCGGGACCATCGGCCATACACGGGTGGTCCTCCACGATACGCCCGGCTTCGTACCCGAACAGTATTACGTGGTCTTTCTGCGCCCACGGAAGGACGGCACCGGCCTCCTCCTGACCGGCTCATCCCAGGGCGTATACCCGGCCCGCCAGGATCCCGTCTCGGGCCAGTGGCAAATCGAAATGACCCGTAAAGATCTCCTGCAAAAAGCGGGCTTGTTGTCCGAGCGAGATGATGGGTCGTGGATCGGCCTGAATGACTTTCGTCGACTGCTGGAGCGGAAAGGGGGTGCCCAATGAAACGCCAAACCGATCGTTATAAGTGCGATATCGGCGCCGTCCAGGCGCCCGGCCCATTAATCTTTTCCGGTCGAAGCCGGCACCTTGGCAAATGGTACTGGCTGCTGGCGGCCCTGGTCCTGCTGGCGGGGCATTCCGCCGACCTGCGGGCCTTCATTCCCCAGAGCAGCGTTTCCGTCACCAATGACCAGACACGGGTGCTGCGCTGGGCCCAGACACCGGTAGACTTTGTCATGGACGGCGGCCTCCTCGGAGGCGAGGACGGCTTCCCGCTGGTGGCCAATGCCCTGAACGCCTGGGATGACGTCCCCACGGCCAGCCGTGTCGGGGGCGAACTATACATCTATGTGGATGATTTCGACAATCCCATCGACTTCACGGCCGATAATTTCGGCCTCGATTACGGCATCATCGACGACGGCATCAACGAGATTGTGTTCGACGAGACCGGCGAGATCCTCGAGTTGTTGGGCGTGGATCCGGAATACACCGCCGGCGTCAGTATTACCATCGAAAACATGGCCACCCAGACCATCACCGACGCCATGCTCATCGTTAACGGCGGCTTCGCCTCTTCCACCATTCTGGATCTGGAAGCCACGGCCATCCATGAACTGGGTCACCTCTACGGCCTTTCCCACACATTCATCGGCGCCATCAACAGCGCCAACACCGAACCCGGGTTTTACCCCGTTGAGGCCGAATTCATCCCCACCATGTATCCCTACCAGAATCCGCTGGATGATCAGTATCACCGCACCCTGGAATGGGACGACATGGCCGGCATCTCCTTCCTGTATCCCGAGACGGTCCATATGCCCCCCGATTACATCGCCTTCGGCGCCGACACCGGAACCCTACGCGGCCGGATCTTCTACCGGAACCAGGTTCCCGTCACCGGCGTCCACGTCCGGGCTGTAAATGCCGATGATCCGACGATCCAGCTCTCCGGGCTGGCTGGAGCCGATGGCCTGGGCACCGGTCTGTTCGACATACCCGGTGTGCCGCCCGGACCCTATTATTTGGTCGTGGAAGGCATCGACGGCCGTGATGGTATCGACGCGGCCACCATCGAGGATGACGGTATCGGGGTCTGTTCCTGGGATGGTTTCCCCGATTTCGACACCCCCGTGGCGTATACGGTTCGCGAAGACGAGGTCCTGAGCGGTTTTCAGCTGTCCATCAGCCATCTGCCCCTCGACGACAATGACGTGGTGGAATTCGGGCTGCCCGACACCGTCGATTTTACTTTCATGGGACTGGATTGCCGCCGGGTGTTCCTGTATTCCAACGGGATGATCTCCTTCAACCGCTATGAAAATCCCCACCCGGAAATCACCTGGACGGATGGCGACCTGTTTGATTTTCTGGCCCGGCCGATGGCCAAAATCTGTCCTTTGCGGACGGACCTGGATCCGGCGGGCAACACCGACGGAAGCATCGATGTCACCACGGCCGGCAGTCAGATCACATTCTCGTTCCATCAGGTCCCCATCGTCGGCAACAAGAGTACCGCCACCTTCGATCTGGTACTGGACGACGCCGGCTGGTTCCGGTTCGATTACGGCGCTACGGGAGCGCCCGTGGCCCTCGTGGGTTACACCAGCGGCGTTTATGACGCCGGCGGCATCGAGGCGGCTTCCGATTTCGTCATCTGGTCCGGAGGGACGGTCCCCACGGCCCACAACCGGCTGATGTATCAGTTGCTGGACAGTTCATGGCTCGACAACACCAGCCTGACCTTTCCCGCGCCGGCCACCGATCCTTTCCCCGTCCGAAACCGGTTGATCTATCCCTGGCTGGCGGCCGGCGAGGACTTCAATCTGGGCTTTGCCGTCGTCAGCAACGTTACCGAGCCGATCCGTCTGCGCATCACCGCCTATGACTATGACGGTTTCATCCACCCGGTGACACCCGGCAGTGAGAATCCGGTCCTGGTGGATCTCGGCCCGTTGGAACAGTTCGTCATCCAGGCTGGCCAGCTCTTTGATTTCAGTCAGCCGGATCCCCTGGGCTGGATTCTGGTGGAGACAGACGAACCCGATCCCTACGGCATCCAGGGCTTTTTCCTGATCCAAAGCGGGACCGGCGGCATGCTGGATGCACTGGATGGCGCCGTGGCCAGCGGCGAGACCGGCCTGAGCCTGGTTTTTCCGCGCTTCACCGGTGAAGCGGGGGAGTACACGGAGATCACCGTGGTGAATCCCAACCCGTTGCCGGCTGAAGTGACCACCTATCTTTATCGGGATGACGGCTCGGAAAGCGTCTATACCGATGTCCTTCCGGCCAACGCCATCTCCATCTTCCCCCTGGACGGCAGCGGTGAAGCTTATGTGGTGGTGGACAGCACCCAACCGGTCACCGGTTTCGCCATGAATTTCAACCTGAACGGTTCCCTGGCCGGCCAGCCGGGACGATTTCTGTGGGAGTCCCGCCCCGAGATGGTCAGCCCGCATTTCATCCACCTGGATGGCAATTTCGCGTCACGGCTGGACCTGGTGAACCCCAATGACGACCCGGTGACCGTCACCATCGAGTTGGTGGATAGGGCCAACCAGACCATCGGCAATCCGGTGGAGGTCATCGTGGAGGGCTGGTTCCACAGCCGGGTGGACATCACACCGGACCTGTTCGGCTTCGATCCTCAGGCCTTGACCGACGGTTGGATATGGGCCGCCGGCGACCGGTCATTTCTGGGTACCATGACGTTCGGGGATCCGACCTACGGCCTGTCCCAGACGACCCTGCCCTTGCTGTGGGCGCCCCAGTACACGACCATCCATTCCCACCTGGCCCAGGGAGAGGCCGGCGGCGTGGATTATCTGACGGGGCTGGCGTTGCTCAGTCTCGACCCGGTCAATGATTACTTCATCGACGTTTATGACAGCGACGGTTTTCTCCAGCACGGAATCGAAAGCCAGCTGGGTGCCGGCGAGCGAGGCATCGGCCTGCTCGATGAGTGGATGCCCGATGGCCCGTGGCCGCAAGTGGCCGGCTACCTGGCCGGCGGGTCTGTGGCCGGACTCTATGCCTATGAAATTTTTACCACCACCGGTTCGGAGTTCTACGCCGCGGTGCCGGCACAGAAATACCTGCCCGTCCAGAGAGAAACGGATGATTTCGACAACGGCTGGCCGGATTACGCCGTCCCGCTTGACGGTTTCCCGCTGGAAGTCCGCGGTGAGTTTCCCCTGGACGACGCCGGTTATTATTATGTGGACCTGGGCGACGGATACATCGATCAGATCGAGGACCTGTATGCGTTTGAGGTCACCCGGGCGGGCTGGTACATGTTCGCCCTGCATCCCGATAACCGCTGGTGCGACGTGGACCTTTACCTGTTCGATGACGAGTGGTTCATCGTAGAATCGGCGGCCACCGGCGTGCCCAATACCGAATATATCCAGGTATACCTTGAGCCGGGCAAATGGTATGTGGGTGTCAGCCTGTTCGATCTGGGCTGGTTCGAAGAGGGCGGCTACCATCTGGTGGTGGAGCCCGACGGAATCTTTTGACAGCCCCGGCGGGCATTGTGGCAGGGGCGCCCTCGGACGTGGACGGATTCGGCCGCTGATCCAATGATACCCCCGGGGGGCGGTCTTTACCGGGGGTATTGCCGGACACTTTCAGCCGTCCCGTTGGGATTCCGGCAAGTCGAATCTGCAGAGGACGTGCGCGGTACCGAATCCGAACGTCGGATCGCCCATTCGTCGTTTCGCCCATTCTTTATTGCGGCCGGCAGGCGATCCGATATCGGCCCGGCCCATCGGAACGCACATCAAATATGACATGGAGAAAACGGGTGATCACGGCTATGTTGCTGCGTGTGTGAGTGCTGGGTTCACCTGTCAGAAATTCACCCCTTCCGGCCAGGGCCAGTGGCAACAGCAACTGATCGGCCAGGTACGGACCGACAGGTACCCCTGAATCGAGATACTGCCGGACCTCCCCGGCTACCTGCGCCCCCACCTGCCGCGCCGGAACCCCTCTTTGACCGAACGCGGTAAACACTTCCGTGATCTCTTCGCATTCAATCTTCACCATGATCGCATTGCCCGGACCGACGGAGTCTACTTCACGGATATCCGTGTCTACACCATACCCCGCCAGTTCCCGCGCCGCCACCGTCGTCTCCTCTACGGCGATTCGTCGCGGCAGACGTCCCACGAGGCCCGTCACCCCAATCCGGCGGATTGTTCCTCTCCACAGAACAGTCAGTGGCTTCATGACCGGACCAGGCTGAATGTCGGCTAGGGCTTGTCCGCCGCCGGCCGGGAAGAAACCATGACGCTTCAGCGTCAAATGCAAATGAACACCCGCCCGCGAAAGCAGGGGCGCATAGGCGTCGCGCAGAAAGTCGAACGGCGGTGCCCAGGGATTGTGGGTTCCGCCTTCCAGTTCGAGGCGGGATGGTTCCGCCGCCAACAACAGTGGCGGCAGAACGGCCTGCAGAACCAGCATGGCACTGCCGGCCGTCCCGGTGCTGAAATGATACTGACCGGGCATGACCGGCCCTGGTCGGAACGTAAGCTCCCCGGCACCAAGTCCGGCCCCCTCCAGCCCGGCCTGGCTGATGGTCGCCGCTGCCCGGACGGCCGCCAGGTGCTGGTTGCCCAGACCCGGCGTCCGACGTCCAGCCCGGATGGAGTGCATCCGGAACGGTTTCCCCGTCACCACCGCCAGTGCCAGGGCGGTACGCAGGATCTGTCCGCCCCCTTCGCCGGCGGAACCATCGATCATGATCATCCGGCTGTCCTCACGTCTTTTCCCTAAAAAGGGCAGCCGCCTCTCCCAACGTTGCGGACGGAAAGACCAGCGTCACGATTCGCTCCAGTCCCACCCGATCCACTTCGTCGAAGGCGGCCAGGCCGTCGCTGTCCACGTCCAGCACCCCGACCACGGTGCCGTCTGCCGTTCGCAGGGGAATCACCACCTCTGACCGGGACCGGGCATCACACGGAATATGCCCTGGAAATTGCTCCACATCGTCCACGATCAGTGATTCCTCGCGGTTGATCCCGGCCCAGCAGACACCCTGATCCCTGGCCAGCACCTGGCAGGCCAGCGGTCCCTGGTAAGGGCCCACGGTCAGCTCGCCGTTCACCAGGCGATAAAACCCGGTCCAGAAAAAATGCTCCATCTTGTGATGCAGCAACGCGACAATGGTGGCCATGCGGGCCACAGGATCGGCGGTCCTGGTGAGCAGCTCCTGCAACTGCTTGTATATGCGATGGTAACGGTCCTGCTTGGCGCGCAATTTCATGCATACAGCTCCTTCTTGGGCTGCACCGTTCACAGCCCGAATTTTTCAATCATCTGGAAAAGAAAAAAATCCGTAAATCCGGCGATGTAGTACACAATGACCCGGTGCAGCGGCATCTCCCCCGCCTGGATCCGGGCCTGGTAGCGGGGAGGAAGTGTTTTCGGGTCTGAATGATAAAGATCGAACAGCTGCCGAATCCTGGCCATGTAATACTCCCGGTCCTCCAGAACCGATTCATGCTGGTAATAGTGGCGGAACAGGAATTTTTTGAGGCGCTCCATCCAGTCGGCCATGGCGGGGGAATAGTGGGTTACCCATTCCGGTTGAATCCGAACATCGGCCACGGTTTCGATGCCCGCCCGGCGGATGATCAGATCCGTAGAATCCACCAGGTCTTGGATGGTACGACTCATGAGGCGGCGGAGCGTCTCGTTGAATCGCAACTCCGGCCGTTTGACCCGGTAACGGCTTCCCATCTCCATAAACACGTTGTTGAATTCGGGCAGTCCGTTACGAATGTCGTCCAGGCGAATGAACTTCATTTCCAAGGCATCGTCCAGGTCGGAATAGCTGTAACAAATCTCGTCGCAAAAATCCACCAGCTGGGCTTCCAGCGTGGGTTGCAGTTCCGGATGGAACCCAGCGAGTTCCTCCGCGGCGGCCGGCTTGACAGGCGAATGTTTGACAATGCCCTCCCGCACCTCATAGCTGAGATTCAGGCCCGGAAAGCAGGCATATTTCTGTTCGAACTCATCCACGATCGTCAGGGTGTGGCGGTTGTGCTCAAAACGGTCGTTGAACCGCCCGCAAATTTCGTTGAGGACGTCCTCACCGCAATGCCCCAGCGGCGGATGGCCCAGATCATGGGCATACCCCAGACAGGCGGCCAGGTCCTCGTTCAAGCCCAGACGGCGGGCCACCGAACGGCAAAGAGCGCCCACCTCCATGCTGTGCGTCAGGCGCGTACGGTGGTGATCGGACTGGCGCCCGGCGATGACCTGCGTCTTGCCTGCCAAGCGCTTGAAGGCGCGTGAATGGATGACCCGGTCGGCGTCGCGTTCATAGATGCTGCGCCAGTCGGCATCCGGTTCTTCATGATGTACGCGACCGGAGGAATCCTTTTCGTGCATGGCGAATGATCGTCGCATCGGTTCATCCTTTTTCACGGCGTTGCATCCATGAACAGTACCTGATCCCCGGCCGAATCATGATACACTGATCAGGTTCTGAATAAAAGAGGATGATGACGTATGGTCTTCACCCCACAGCAACTTTCGCAAATCCATACCTGCCTCGTCGAAGCGGAGGAACGGCTTAGCCGGTTTTACCGTTTCGCCCCCCGGGAGTGGTTCAGTTACAGTTATGATTTGCTGACCGTGCGTGATTTGCCCGCTGCGCTTACCTTCCCCGTCGCCGGAGTGCTGGCCGAAGTGGTCAAGGGACCGTCGCCATCCACAACCCGCACCAGCTTTCCTTTCGGAGTCGAATCCCTCTACCGCATCCTGTTGTTCGACCGGAATATCCTGCTGTCCATGGAGCGCCTGCCCGATGTCCGGTTCGATCGTTTCATGCTCTACATTCTGACCCATGAACTGATTCACATCGTGCGTTTCACCCACAGCGTCGATTTTCATCTACCTCCCGCTGCCAAGACCCGCGAGGAGAAGAAGGTCCACGCGCTGACCGGCCAGGTTCTGGAATCCCTGGATGACCGTTCCCTGGGCCGCATCGCCCGGCTTTATTCCACCTCGGGCGAGTATTCCTTGTAGAGGGTATCCTGAATCAGCCGGAAAATTTCATCCACGGTGACGGCCTTAAAACAGCGCAGGTCGATGGGGCATTCTCGCTGGAAACAGGGGCTGCACTCCACCGGTTTCTTCACCACAACGGCACGGGCCGAAAACGGGCCCGTGGCCACCGGATCCGTGGATCCGAAAATGGCGATCTGCGGGACCTGCAGCGCGGCGGCCACATGCATGGGGCCGGAATCATTGGAGACGAAAAGATGACAATGGGCGATGAGGGCGATGAGTTCATCCACGGCGGTTTCACCGCAGAGGTTGATGATGCGTTCATCCTCCACACCGGCGAGCATGGTCGCCGTAGCCGCCCGTTCACCCGGCGCGCCGAACAGAAGGATATGGGGACGGTATTCCCGGCGCAGGCGGAGGATCAGTTCGCGGTAGCGTTCCGGCAACCAATGCTTGGCGGTACCGTAGAAGGCGCCTGTATGGAAGCCGATGACGGGTTCCTCGGCGGGGATGTTCAGCCGGCCGAACCACTGCTGGGCAATGTCCCGCATGGCGGGATCGCGGCGGATGGACAGGTCCGGCCAAAAATCCGGATCACTCAGGTAATCCACCGCTGACAATCCGGCCTGCTGCAACAGGTATAGATAATAATAAAGTTGATGGTATCGATTGAGTTCAAGCGGCACGCGAAAATGCTTCGTTAGAAGCCATTTGCGGCCATCCAGCGCGAATCCGATGCGTTCCCGTGCACCGGAGAGCCGGGCCAGCAGGGCGGCCTCAAAGGCATTCTGGAGACAGAGAAACGCATCCGGCCGTCGTCGCCGCAATTCGCGCCCCATGCGGCGGACCTCTTTCCAACGGGCCGCACCCATATTGACTTGATAGGGGATGACCTCGTCGACTTCGGGGACCCACCGGAAAAAATGCGTCAACGATGGGCGCGCCACCATCACCAGGCGGGCGGCAGGATAATGCCGGCGCAATTCACGAATCGCCGGCAGGTTCATGACCGTGTCACCCAGCCAGTTGGTGCCCCGGATCAGGAGCGTCCTGCCGTCGAGATCCATCATGATGCCCCCCGCCACTTCTTTCCCCGCTGAAACCTTCCTTCGGTGAATCCGTATGCTTACAGTCATACAGTCCGGGCAATTTGCCGGACGAACTAGTATAATACAAGGCTTTGAGTTACACCAGCCAGATTTCATCACCACACATCGACTTGCAAGGAGTGTACCATGAGAAAAGCGACGGTGTTACTGGGCGTTATCGTGATTCTGCTGCTGGCGGGCCATGCTCCGGCCGCCGAATCCGTGCTCAGCGACGTGGAAGAGAGCATCACGGAATTCCAGATGGCCAACGGAATCCGGGTGATTATCCTGGAACGGCATAACGCTCCGGTGGTGTCATTCGTCACCATGTTCGACGTGGGCGGCGCCAACGAAGTCAAGGGCATCACCGGCACGGCCCATGTCTTCGAACACATGGCCTTCAAGGGGACCACCACCATCGGTACGACGGATTTTGAGAAGGAAAAAAAGATCCTGGACCAAATGGACATGGTCTACGACCAGATTCTGGTTGAGAAGAAGCGGCCTGAACCGGATACGACCCGCATGGAACAGTTGGCCGCCGAGTTGGCCCGCCTGCAGGCGGAGGCCGCAACATTCGTTGAAAACAATGAATTTGTGAACATCGTCAACGCCAACGGCGGCGTAGGCACCAATGCCGGCACAGGCATGGATCTGACCATGTACATTATCAATCTCCCTTCCAACCGCGTGGAGCTTTGGGCCTGGATCGAGTCCGAGCGGATTCTGAATCCGGTCATGCGGGAGTTCTTCAAGGAAAAAGACGTCATCAAGGAAGAGCGGCGGATGGGATCCGAAACCCGTCCGATCGGCCGACTCCTGGAGGACGTCCAATGCGCCGCATTCAAGGCCCACCCTTACGGCGAGCCCGTCATCGGCCACATGTCCGACGTGGAATCCCTGAACCGTCCGGCGGTCCGGGCGTTCCATGAACGATACTACGTGGGGAACAACATGACCATCGCCATCGTCGGAGACGTATTTCCCGCTGAAATTCGCCCGCTCCTGGAGCAGTATTTCGGTCGCATTCCCGCGGGCGAGAAGGCCGGCCGCGTCACCACCGCGGAACCGCCCCAAACCACGGAAAAGCGTATCCTGTTGCGCGATCCCTCGCAACCCATCTTGATTATGGCGTTTCATAAACCCGACAGCCTGCATCCGGATGCCGCCGTCTACGACGTCATTCAAGACATCCTGGCCGGCGGCAAATCTTCACGCCTGCATGAGAAGCTGGTCAAGGAGGAAAAGATCGCCCTGGCCGTGGGTGCCTTCCCCGGCTATCCGGGTGAAAAGTACCCCAACCTGTTTCTCTTTTTGGGCATGCCCAACAGCAACCATACCAGCGCCGAGATCGAGGCCGGCATCTGGCGCGAAATTGAAAATCTCAAAACCGGCGAGATCGGCGACGAAGAGCTGGGCGCCGTGATCACCAAGGCCCGCGCCCAGATGTACAACGGCATGCTCTCCAACCAGGGCATGGCCATGCAGCTGGCCAGCGCCCAGACCATCACCGGCGACTGGCGGAATGCTTTACGGAAACTGGACGAACTGCAGCAGGTCACCCGCCAGGATATCCAACGCGTCGCCCGGGAATGTTTTGTGCGCTCCAACCTGACGATCGGCGAGATCGTGCACGAAGATGCCGTCGCTGAGAACCATTGACGGGAAAGGGATAAGGACATGAAAAACAACCGACTGCGCATCATCACCACCATTGTGCTGCTGCTGGTTGCGACGCTGGTCGTCCATGCGGCGGCGGTGACCTATCGCCACGACAAGAGCGACAAAACGTTCAAGTTTCCAAAACTGCGTGATATCCAGGTGCCGCCCATCCAGTCCCTGACCCTCCAGTCGCAGATGAAAGTATTTCTGATGGAAGATCACGAGTTGCCCCTGGTGAGGATCCACGTCATCATCCGCACCGGCAACGCGTTTGATCCCAAGGAAATGGTGGGCCTGGCCGTCCTGGCCATGGACCAGATCCGCTCGGGCGGCATTCCCGGCCTGGACGGTGATGCCCTGGACGAAAAGCTGGATAACATGGGCGCGACCATCACGGCCGGCTGCGACGACACCTATGCCTGGATCCAAGCCAACTGCCTGGCCGAGGACGCGCCGGCGATCCTGGACCTGCTCTACCAGATGATGCGCCAACCGCAGTTCGCCGCCGACAAGCTGGACCTGGCCAAAACCCAGCTGCGCAGCGCCATCTCCCGCCGCAACGACGATCCCGGCGCCATCGCCGACCGGGAATTCCGTAAACTGATCTACGGCACCGACAGCCCGTATGCGCGCCAGATGGAATACGAGCATCTCGACCGCGTCACCCGGAACGATCTCGTCTACTTTCATGAAAAATTCTTCAAACCCCAGTTCGTCTCCCTGGGCATCTGGGGTGATTTCGAACCGGCGCCGACGACTTCGATCCTCACCCGAACGTTCGGCCAATGGCCGGGCGATACCACCCCCGGACAACGCTTCCCGACGGTGGTCCCCTCCCCCGCAGCCGGGGTATACCTGATCTCCCGTCCCAACGTAACCCAGTCGGAAATCCGGCTGGGCCACCTGGGCATTGAGATGAGCAATCCGGACTATTTCGCCGTAGAAGTCATGAACAAGATATTCGGCACCAACGGCTTTCTGTCCCGGCTCATGAAGGTGGTCCGCACCGAGGAAGGCCTCACCTACGGTATCAACGGCGGAATTTATGCCGAAATGAAATATCCGGGCATGTTTGCCGTGGATACGTTCACCAAATCGGAAAGCACCGTCAAGGCTATTCAGGTCATCATAAATGAAATCAATCGGATGCGTGACTCCCTGGTCACCGAGGAAGAGCTGGAGACAGCCCGCAGCGCCTATCTGAACGGCTTCGTCTTCAATTTCGCCTCTACCTATGCCGTGCTCACCCGTATCATGACTCTCGATTACTACGGCTTCCCCGAGGATTTTCTCGAACAGACCCGCCAGGAAGTTGCCGCCGTATCCCGAGAGGCCATCCACCGGGTGGCCCGCCAGTATCTCCATCCGGATCAGCTCAAGATCCTGGTCGTGGGCAAACCGGAAGATTTCGGCACGACATCCCTCGACGTCTTCGGGCAGGTTCAGCCAGTGGACATCAGCATTCCCGAACCGGCAGTGGTCGAGGAAGCCATTCCGGAACCCACGCCGGCCTCCCTGGCACGGGGCAAGATCGTCCTTAACCGGGCCACCGAAGTGATGAAAGCTCAGGACGTTGTGTCGGATCTGCAAGGTACTCACATGGTGGAAGCGTCGGAAATCCAGTTCAATCCACAGATGAAATTTATGGTGAAGGTGGAGACATGGACCTTCCTGCCCGACAAAATCGTGTTCCGGATGTCATCCGACACCATCCCCCAATTGTCCGTCACCCAGGTAGTGACGGGCGGAACGGGCTGGGCTCAATCGGTCCGGGGACTCCAGAATTTGTCGCCGGAGGAATGCACCCGCCAGGTGCAGGACATCCAGCGCAGTCCGCTGGTCATCCTGAAAAACGCGCAGATCCAGGGATTTCCAGCCCAGTATATCGGTGAATCCGAGGTCAAGGGGAAGATGTACGATACTCTCTACATCCGCCAGGCGGACGCCGCCGGTTTCAAGGTCTATTTTGACCCGGAGACGGGTCATCTGGCCGGGATGCTCTATCGGGGCAAACGCGGAAATGAACCGGGCAATTTCCTGGCGCTGTACAGCGATCCGGCCGATTTCGGGGAAATCGTCTATCCGCGGCGGAATGAGCTGTATTTCAATGATGAACTGTTCATATCTTCCTCAGTGGAGCAACTGGCGATCAATCCGGCCGAGGATTCCACCCTGTTCATCCAACCGGACCAACAGTAGAGGCCTTCAGCCATGCGCGGCGGACAGCGGTCGTTGTCCGCCGCGGCACTTTCCGCCCCTTGGATTTCTCCGGCAAATAGTGTATCCTGTATTGTTCACGGCGATGTGTTCATCCACTACCGGACGAGTGACGGGAATCATGGTTAAAACCGAAGAACTGGAACATTTTCTTAAAGGTTACGAAAGTTACATCGAGCATGTGCTCAAGCCCGCCCATCATGAAATCAAGCGCCAGTTCCGGCGGTGGCAGGAACCGGACTACTGGCGGCACATCGCCGCACCCACTGTTTCCACCTACCCGTCCCCCATCCGGACGATCCTCACGCGGATCAAACGGCCGGAGCGGGTAGTGGACAAAATCTTACGCAAGTCCTCCCATTATCCCGAGGGTCTTGCGCCGGAAAGTTTTCGGCGCATGCACGATACCATCGGTGCGCGTATTGTTGTTTTTTTCCTTTCCCAGCTGCCGCATATCGACCGGGAATTTCGTCAGTCGGGCATTTTTGAAATTTCTGTTGAAAATCCACCTGAAGCATACGGCAGCGCGGACATGCTGCAGCGCTTCGGGCTGTCTCATATTTCGCACCAGTCCAAGGACAGCGGCTACTCTTCCATTCACTACACTGTACGCCTGAAAGAGTCCATCCTGGCGGAGGAGAAGAGTCCCTGGTTCGAGGTGCAGATCCGGACACTGGCTCAGGAATTCTGGAGCGAGATGGAACATATCCTGGCCTACAAATCCGAGACCCACGTCAGTTTTTCCGCCCGCCGGCGGCTGCAGATTCTGAGTCGCGAAATCACCGACCTCGACGAGCATTTTAATTTGCTGTACGAGGAATTGCTCCAGTTTCAGGGTGAAGCCGTCTTTAACAATTCCGACGCCCTGAGCGTGGAAAACCTGCCGTCCATCCTGCGCGAATTGGGTGTCGCCTGCCAGCAGTTGAACGGCATGCAGTGTGCCCAGCAGGACTTTGACAAGATTCTGTCCATGTTGTACAGCCGCGGGATCCGTTATGTGGGGGAGCTGCGGTTTCTGGCGACCCCGACCCGCCTGGAAACCATCCGCAACACCTATATCTCCAAGCTGGGCCGCCCGCCCACGGGGTTGGAAATGATGGCCACCATGGCGGCCCTTTCCGGCCTGGAGAGCAGTGACGAGGAGATCCGCCGGATCATCTCGCACATCGAGTATTTTCAATCATGGAATACGCTGCGGGATCAGTTCTGAGATACGGTCAACGTCGTCTCCGCGGCGGCCGGTTTCCCGATTGCCGTCCGGCTGATTTCTGCCCGTCCTGGTACTCCAGCTGGATTTGCCGCAGTTCCTTGATGCGGTCACGGTAAATCGCCGCCTGTTCGAACTCGAATTTTTCCGCAGCCGCCAGCATCTTTTCCTCCAGCCGGGCAATTTCTTCCACCACGGCGGCCACATCGATGAACTCGCCCAGGGTGTCGAGGTCCCGGGTCAGATCCACGTAATCGCTGGAGCAGATGCGAGCCAGTTCGTCATCCACCGGCTTGATAATGCTTTCGGGAGTGATGCTGTGTGCGGCATTGTACTCCGCCTGCCGGAGACGGCGGCGCCGGGTCTCCTCCATGGCCGCCGCCATGGATCGGGTCACGGAATCGGCATAGAGGATCACCGTTCCGTTCACATGGCGGGCCGCCCGTCCCATGGTCTGGATCAGTGACGTGGTGGAGCGCAGGAAACCCTCTTTGTCGGCATCCAGGACAGCCACCAGCGACACCTCGGGCAGATCAAGTCCCTCGCGCAGCAGGTTGATTCCCACCAACACGTCATGGATCCCCACCCGCAGATCGCGCAGGATTTTGCTGCGATCGAGGGTAACGATCTCCGAATGGAGATAGGTTACCCGAACGCCCAGTTCACGCAAATATTCCGTCAGATCCTCAGCCATTTTTTTGGTCAGCGTGGTGACCAGTACCCGTTCGTTTTTCTCCACGCGGCGGCGGATTTCGGCATAGAGGTCATCCACCTGCCCTTTCACCGGCCGAACTTCCACCGCCGGATCCAGCAGTCCCGTCGGCCGGATGATCTGCTCCACGACAACTCCCTCGGATTTCTCCAGCTCGTAGGGCCCGGGCGTCGCCGAGACGTAGATGACCTGGTTCAGGCGACGTTCAAACTCCTCGAAGTTCAGCGGCCGGTTGTCCAAAGCTGACGGCAGCCGAAAGCCATGCTCCACCAGGGTCGTTTTCCGGGAACGATCTCCGCGGTACATGCCCCGCACCTGGGGAATGGTCACATGGGACTCATCTACGAACAGGAGGTGGTCGGGCGGCAGGTAGTCCATGAGGGTCGGCGGCGGCTCACCTGCCTTCCGGCCCGTCAGATGCCGCGAGTAGTTTTCAATGCCACGGCAATAGCCCAGTTCCCGGATCATTTCCAGATCGTACATGGTCCGCTCGTGCAGGCGCTGATGCTCCAGCAGCTTGCTCTCATGCAGCAGCCGGGCCTCCACCGCCTCGAGTTCGGCCCGGATACTCCGCACCGCCTGGTTCCATTGTGAGCGGGGGATGACATAGTGTGACTTGGGATAAATGGGCACCCGCTGCATCCGGTGCGTCGTCTTCATGGTCACCGGATCCAGCAGCGACAGTTCCTCGATTTCATCTCCATACAGTTCCACGCGGATGAGACCTTCACCGAAGGGTGGATAAATATCGATGATGTCCCCGCGCACCCGGAACTCGCCCATGGCCGGCGCCGTGTCGTTGCGGCTGTACTGGAGTTCCACCAGTTTCATCAGCAATTCGCGGCGATTGATCACCCGACCCTTTTCCAGGATGTCCATCATCCCGTAATAGGCTTCCGGTGAACCGAGGCCGTAAATGCAGCTGACGCTGGCCACGATGATGCAGTCCCGCCGCTCGAACAGACTGCGCGTGGCCGAATGGCGTAACCGGTCGATCTCCTCGTTGATATCGGCCTCTTTTTCGATATACGTATCGGTAGCCGGAACGTAGGCTTCCGGCTGGTAGTAATCGTAGTAGCTGACAAAATACTCGACGGCATTGTCAGGGAAAAAATGCCGGAATTCCGTATATAACTGCGCGGCCAGGGTCTTGTTATGGGCCAGCACCAGGGTGGGGCGCCCCATGGCCTCGATGACGCGGGCCATGGAGTAGGTCTTGCCGCTACCGGTCACTCCCAACAGGACCTGGTGGGGTACGCCGTCGTTCAGGTTGGCGGTCAGCTGCCGGAACGCCTCTTCCTGATCCCCCCGTGGCATGTAATCGGAGGCCAGGCGGAAGGGGCGCGAGCGGCCCAGGTCGCCGCCGTACACGATGCCGCGGTAGCTCAGTTCCGGATTTTCCGGCTGGGTCGGCTGCTCCATGGTCCTCGGCCTCCGTTCTCGGGCATTCGTGACGGATCATTGTAGCACACTCCCCCGGCCGGAACCATTTCACCCGATAACCGCATGGATTCAACAGCGACAGGATTCTTACGAGATGGACAGCGACTCGTCCGGGGTCAGGGAGAAGAGGCGCCGGACGATGATACGCATCAGGGCGGGAAAAATGAGACTGGTAAGGATGGCCGTCATCAGGATAGCCGAGGCCTGGGTCTGATCCAGCACCTTCAGTTCAAGTCCCAGCGCCGCCGTGGCGATGAGCAGGGTTAGGGCAAAGGAGGTCGCGAACGGGACCAGGAGGATCAACCGGATGGACAATCCGGAAAAAAGCAGCACCACGGAGGCCAGTAGCCGCAAAAGAAAGATGACGGCGGTCAGCATGGCGGCGGTGCGCAGTACGTCGGCGTGAAAAAAATCACGGACATTGAATTGCAACCCTACTTCGATAAAAAAGATGGGAATCAGGAACCCGTAGCCGAAAGCGCCGATACGCTGCATGATCTGCTCACGCTCCTTGAACACCAGGGCGAAAAGCATGCCGCCCAGGAACGCGCCGACAATCAATTCCAGGTTCACCAGGCTGGCCAGTGCCACAAAGACGAAGATATTGACGAAATTGGCACGGATCCCGCTTTCCGAAGAATCGCCGGTGGTCAGAAACAAGGTCCGCAGATTCGGATACCACCAGATCAGCAGCTGAAAAATTTTCAGCAAGACAAAGGCCACGACCAGGAACACCACCACTTCGAGGAGGTGAATGAACGAGTCCCGGGACAGGCCGAACTTGAAGTACAGCACGAAACCGGTGATGAACAGCAGGCTAAAAATTTCACCGATACTGCCGATGATGAGCAGGGATTGGCCCGCATCTTTGCGGATAAGGCCTGTTTCCTTGAGTACCGGGAAGAGGAGACCCACCGCTGTAGTCAGATATACCAGGGCGAAAATGACGGGCTGCCGGAACTGCCCCACGACAAAGAAGGCGCCGGCCACAACAACAACGAACAGGGCACAGTAGAGGAGGATGTCCGTCCGCCGGGTTTGGTGGATTTTCTGAAAATTAATCTCCAATCCGGCCAGGTACATCAGGATGATGAAGCCGAATTCACCAAGAAACTGGACGACGGGCGTCTGATGAAAAACATCGCCGAAAAAGATACCGATAAACAGCCCGTAGAGAATTTCCCCCACGGCGACAGGCAGATGCAGCCGGCGGCTGATGAGGGGCATGACGAACGCACCCGCGCACATGCTGAGCAGGAGCAGGGCCTCCATCTTACTCATGGCTGATGTCCCCCGGGATGATGAGGATGGAGAAGCGGGATTTCTTGGCGATAAGATAGGGCACGTTGGGCCGCAGGAAACGGATGGGCTCATTGGGCTGGCGCACCATGACCACCAACTGGTTTTCGAAATTCTTGAAATAATGGATGGTCTCCCGCACCGGATTTCCTTCAAGGACGGTAAACGGGATCTTGGTCTTGTAAATTTTCTCAAAATCCGAAATGATGTGCTCCCGGTCCGCCAGCATGGCCTCCTCTTCTTCGCTGCGCAATTCCTGGGGCAGGGTCACGAACAGCGCCCGGTACTCCACATCGAGCAGCCGGGCGATTTCAATGGCCGTCTCCATGGCCAGGGACGGGTGCGGCCCGTTGAGGCTGGTCAGAACGCCGCGATAGGGGAATGTCCGCCGGGAAAACAGCAGCGGCACATGGAACTGCTTGAAGCAGGTCTTGATGCCGAACCCGAACAGCCAGTACCAGCCCGTCGCTGGGACGATGAGCACACCGGTGGAAATATCCATTCTCTGCAAATCGGCCAGGGCGGTGATGGCCTCGCCCATAACCCATTTTTTTTCCGGTTCCGTTTCTTCGGCGAACGCTTCATTCTCTGATTTCTTCGGATACGGCAGGATCAGCAACCGCAGGGATTTTGACCACTGTTGCACGTGCATCGCTTCCGCCAGGTGCTCCCGGTAACGACGATGCAAAGGGAAAACCAGGTCCGAACCGAATTGCAGCGGAAACTGCGGCACACCCTTGACCAGAATCTTTACCACGTTTTCAAGGACCTTGGGCTCACCCACCAACACCACGTCATCCCCCACCTTCATGGTGGTGTCCCCCTTGGGGATGATGAAGTCGCCGTTACGATAGATGGCGGCGATATGCCAGCGAGCCGGGCGGATGTACCGCAGTTTGCGATCCGTCAGGTGCGATTTGGCGTAGATGCCCACCTGGATGATCTCGCCGCGCCGCATACCCACCGTCACCGCCCGGGAATACTTCTTGCCCAGCATGTTCTCCACGATGGTGACGCCCAGCGAAATCGGATTGACGGTCGTTGCCTTGAACTCCTTGAAACGCTCCTCATGGGTGGCACTGTACTCGATGACGATGATGGGGGTGTCCAGTTGAAGGGTTTCCCGGACGATGCGGCATACCTCCAGGTTCACATCATTGTCGCGGAAGGACGTAATGATGTAGCGCAGATCGGCCACGTCCAGATTTTTCCAGGTCAGGATGCTGCTGGCGTCACCCACCTTGAAGGTCACTCCCGGCAGGCGCTCGCGCAAGCGTGCCACCTTTTCCTCGTTCAGATCCACAACGATGGTTTCCCAGTCATCCTGGATGGCCTGCAACAGCTGCTGCTCGAAATGACCGAGTCCCAGCATCAGGACCTTTTGGCCCTGCAACAGCGGCGGGGTTTTTGTTTCGGACATGATCGAACTCCTTCAACACAA
>JAFGRT010000229.1 GCA_016935015.1 Acidobacteriota bacterium
ATCGAGGAGGGACGCCATCTGGAAGAGGACCTTCTCCTTCTCCATGCGGCGGACCAGGTAGACGTAGCCGCGGCGGCCGTCCTCGCCGTGGATGGGGATGCGGACGCGCCACGACTCGCCCCGCTCGTCGTCGTCGAGGGGGTCGGTGCCCCACTGCCACACCAGCGGTCCGGCCAGGGCCGTGCTGTTGGGGCGGCCGGCGGGATCGGGCTGGGCATGGGCGCCGGATGACGATCCGGCCGCCAGGATGCCCGGTGCGGATGGCGGCGACGGCTCCATCCCCGGCAGAAGGGGATGCATCAGGCGACTCACCGGGGCGGTGACCGCCGATCCATTGGCGGCCCGGAGCGGCACTTCCAGGTAAAAGGCGTCGAACTTCAGGTCGGCCAGGAAGGCCGTCAGCATTCCCAGCAATTCATCCACGTCGGCGGCGTGGCTCATTTCGTCCACGAAACGGCGCATGCGCACCTGGTTGCCGATGACCTGGCGCTGGAAGCGGGCCGCCTTCTGGAACATGTCCACCAGCTCGTCAAACTCCTTGTAGCCGAGACGACGAACCACGCCCACAGCCAGCAGGCCGAGCAGCACCGGGATGAGGATGGTCCAGCTCTCGGGTCCGGCCAGCATGGCCGCCAGGGCCAGCCCGCCGAGGAGCACCGTCAACAGGTAGAGGAGCAGCACCACCGTGCGCGGGTGCATGCCGGTGCGCAGCAGGCGGTGGTGGATGTGGTCGCCGTCAGCCAGGAACAGGGGCTGGCCCTTGAGGAAGCGGCGGAAAACGGCCAGGGCCGTGTCCAGCAGGGGGATGCCCACCAGGGCGATGGGGACGGCCACGGCCACCATGGTGGTGGTTTTGGCCGTGCTCATCACGGCCAGGGCGGCCAGCACGAAGCCGAGGAAGTAGCTGCCGCCGTCGCCCATGAAGAGGCGGGCCGGGTGCCAGTTGAAGGGGAGGAAGCCCAGCACGGCGCCGGCCATGGGCGCGGCGATGATGGGCACGATCTCGTTCCCCTGAATGAGGGCCATAATGAGCACCGACAGGGTGCAGAAGAAGGCGATGCCGCCGGCCAGGCCGTCCATGCCGTCGATGAAGTTGAAGGCGTTGGTCACGGCCACCACCCACAGCACGGTGACCACGAGCCCCACTGCGGCCGGCAGGACTATGGCCCCCAGCAGGGGCAGGTTGATGTACGTGATGCGGAACCCCTGCTGCCAGAGGAGCACCGCCGCCAGGGTCTGGATCAGGAACTTCCAGCGGGGGCGGAGGCGCACGAAGTCGTCGGCCACGCCCAGGGCGAAGACGATGAGGGCCGGCCCCAGGATGAGGAGCAGCTGCGGACTGATCTCTTCGAAGCGTTGGGTGACCCGGTTGTCGTACGTCAGCATGGCCAGCAGAGCGGCCACGAAGGCGATGAAGATGCCCACCCCGCCCAGGCGCGACACGGCGGCGGCGTGGAGCTTGCGGTCTCCGTCGGGGGCGTCCACGCCGATGTTCCAGCGCCGGCAGGCGGCGATGAGGAGCGGCGCCAGGACGGCGCTGGCGAAGGTGCTGATGAGGAAGAGGGCTAAGTAGGTTCTCATTGCTGGTTATGTGAGAAGCACAAAATTTGAGGTTTCAGGTGGCAGGTATCAGGTGTCAGGCAAGAGGATGAAGGAAAAAGGATGAAGGATGAAGGATGAAGGACAAAAAAACAGCCAGGACGGTCGTTGAAGTCTCTCCCGCACGCATCGTCAGGCGGCCTGAGGCAAACACCCGCCATCGTGGATCAGAATTTCTTCGGGAGATGATCATCCAGGCTCAATCTAAAAAACATTACGGCGTGACGCGTCACTCACGCAGGAAGAGAAGGCGGCGTCCACCTTCTCATGACGCAGAAGGCGACTCAGGCACGACGTTGTCGGTCCCGGTTTTGTCGGCCGACCGGAGGAATCGCTGGCGGGTACGTATCAGTGAAGCCAGCATGGCGGAAATGGCCCGGGTTTCGCCGAGGAATTCCTTCACCGACTCCGGCGAAAGACAGCCGATTTCACGGGCGATGTAGAGCTGGGTGCGCAATTCGCCGCACGAACCTTTGGCGATTCTCAGAAAGCGGATGAACTCCCGATGGCTGCCCCGGTCAAATCCTTCGGCGATATTGCACGGAACAGACAATCCCGCTCACGTGATCTGATGGCGAAAGACATAATCCCGACTATCGGCAAACGCCCGGTAGAGCTCACAGGCCAGCCGGGACGACCGCTGCCACACCTTTAGTTCCTCGAATTTCATTTCACGACCCGGACGGATAGTTGTACGAGCTCATCCCCCAGTCTATTCCTTCTTCCTTCATCCTTGCCCCCGCAGGGGGTACAGCTCCGCCATTCGGTGCATCGGGGAGCACCGCGGGTCGGCATCGCGGCTGGGGCGGACGCTCATCACATCAATCATCGGCGGCGCCGGGGCCGCCGTCAAATCCACTTCGTTCAGGGCAACGTCGCCGCTGCCTGTGCCGACGGACCGGGGCCTTCATGCGTCAAGGCCGCGGGAGCATTTCACGTTCAGCGCATTCATCCATCTGGCACAGGGTCAACGAACACTTCCTAAATGGGTGATTATAACAGCAAAAGCCGTTGGATGGTATCGACTTTATAGCGTGGAGGCAGATAATGACTCCCAGGTCCGGCGGATGCCCCATCCAGCGTCCGTGTCGGTGTATGTGATTGACCCCTTTGTCGGTTCCAGCGTTCATTCTTCGCTGGGGAATGTTGTATCAAAAAGGCGGCGGGCTGTCAAGGGACGATGCCGTCGATGGCGGGACACGGAAGAATGGCACACGGGGAGAAGAAATGGTACACGGATTAAACGGATGGGACGGATGAAAGCGGATCAGGCAGAAGATTTTCACACGGATTGGACGAATTCGACGGATGGCCACGGATCAAAAGACGGAACCCGAGGATTCCCTGTCACGGGCGGGTATCATGAATCGTTCATTCTCCATTATTTATGGTTTTTTGAAATTCTGGATTGCGGATAGAAGAATGGCGCATGGATTCAACAATTTTCAGGGAGATGAAGATACACAAACCGGCCGGCATATGTCGACCGTACCGGATTCCATGTATTCGGCTAAGGGCCTAAACCAATCGTATGAACGTGAAATGATCAGTA
>JAFGRT010000004.1 GCA_016935015.1 Acidobacteriota bacterium
ATATAGTTATATTGTTAAGTACACTTCTAAACTATTTATTCAAAAATATTATAACTATTTTTCAACTTTTATATTGACTTTACATATTACAATCTTTAAAATGAAATGGAGATTTTGGACAGAGCCTTGGCAGAAGGGATCACGACTTGGAAGATACGGCCCGTACCGGATTCTGTTTGCGTGGAAACATCCTGTTTCCGGCCTATTTCTGCTGAGGGCACGCCGTCACCTCCGGGCGAGGTGATCATTTCCTGATTTCGTTTATCCCGCCGACACCACGACTTTCCGACATATTACATCCTATATGGAGGCCTTATGCGCTCATGTAGTCATTTTTTCCTCTGCCTGGCTCTCCTTTCCCTGGCCAGCCTTCTGGCCACCCTGCTCTACGCCGAGGAATCCCCCGTCGAGCAGCTTCTCCCCGAGAACAGCAAGATGTGCGGCGAATGTCATGACGAGATCTACAACTCGTTTTTGGACAATGTGCACGCCCGCCTGCGCGACTTCGAGTTCAGCGGAACCATGGGAGGCTGCGAGGGATGCCACGGACCGGGGCAGCGCCACATGGACTCCGGCGATCCCGGGGACATTTACACGTACGGCCAGAAAGAGGCCGAGACAGACAACACCCAATGTCTGAAATGTCACCGCGACGATGATTTCGCCTACTGGGCCCACGGGTCGCATGCCCAATACGGCGTGGCCTGCACGGAGTGCCATACCATCCACAAAGGGAAAGGCAAAGCGCCGAACGGGCACCAGCAACTGGAGCTGTGCGCCCGTTGTCACACCGAGGTCAGGGCCCAGATGCTCTACCCCTCGCATCATCCGGTTCGTGAAGGCAAGATGTCATGCGCCAGTTGCCACAACGTCCACGGCCAGGTGGGCTTCAACAGCCTGACCACCCGCGGCGAAAGGAACAACGAGCTGTGCCTGACATGCCATCCCCGCTACCAGGGTCCGTTCATCTTCGAGCACGCCCCGGTGAACGAGGATTGCCTGATCTGCCACAGCCCTCACGGCTCCGTGGCCAACAACCTGCTGAAGCAGAACGAACCCTTCCTGTGCCTGCAGTGCCATACATCCCACTTCCACACCGCCCGCGTGGGGGAAACCAGCCCGACGAGCAATCCCGTGGGCAGCGTCACCAACCGTTTCGGGACGGAAGGATTCATGCGGGCGTTCGGCACGAAATGCACCCAGTGTCATATCCGTATCCACGGTAGCGACCTGCCCTCCCAGGGCACCAGCAGCCGCGGCGGATCGCTGACCCGCTAGGGAGGAGGTCAACCATGAATCACCTGATGAAATGTTCACTGCTTGCGCTCATGCTGCTGATGTTGGCCGGTCCGGTTTTGGCGTCGTCCGACACGAAAACGGAAGGCGAGATCGCCATCGGTCCGCGATTCACCGATGTGGACGGCAAGAAAGACCGTGTCGCCGAGTATGACATCGCCGACGACGGCGCCCACGGCGATGTCGGTTTCCTGCCGGCCGGCTGGGCGCACATGACCGTCATGTCCAAAAAGTTGTTTCTGGAACTCGAAGCGGCCCATACCGGCAATTCCAAGCAACAGGCCTACCGGGTCTATCTCGACGCCGCGCGAGTGTTCAAGACGGAGTTCACCTTCAACCGTTTTCCACACCGCCTGGACCACGATCCCCTGTACAACCTGGATGCCAGCCAGTTGCCCGTCAAGGTCTACGGCGACGATCTGGCCCCGGCCCACGACTACCGGATTGCCTACACCAACATGGTCTCTCACTCGGAAATCCGAATCCCCGAGGCCGACTGGCTCAAGTTCCAGTTTACCTACCGCCGCGACGAACGCGACGGGGCGATGCAAGGGTTCCACATGAACCATTGCGCCACCTGCCACGTGGTCAGCCTGCCCCATGAGGTAGAGGAAAACACCAACCACATCACCGGAACGGTCGCCATGGACAACGGCACCTTCGGCGCCAGCTACACCATTTACTACCGGGAGACGGAACAGGGCAATCCCGCCCTCTTCCGGACATACGACCAGGCCATTCATCCCGGCTTTCTGACCGATGTGTTCACCAACCGCACTTTCTACGACCAGCGCAACGGCGAATTGCCGGTCCACCGGCTGGGCCAGGGGAGCAAGGTGTCCCACACCGGCAAGGCCCACTACAATTTCAACGATCGCTCCAGCGTGGCCGGCGCCATCATCTACTCTGTAGCCGACAGCGACTACACCGGCCTGGAGATGACGTCCAAGTACTACAGCGGCCGGTTCACCACCATGTTCCAGCGCAACATCGTGTTCAATGCCCGTATCCGCTACACCGACCTTGAAAATGACGTCACCTTTGTCGATCTGCCCCAGCGGCCGGCCGTCGCCGGACCCCAGGCCGGCGTCACCTATTCCCAGGCCTACCCCGACTTCGGTGACACCTCGTTCACCCGCTTCTCCACCCTCGACCGCAACAACACCGATCTCGAGCTCGACCTGAAATTTCCGTGGCAGCGGCACCGGTTCACGTTCCAGTACGCCTTCCGCAACATCGACCGCGAATACTACGGCAACGACGCCACCAAGAAGCACCAGTTCACGGCCGCCTTCCGCAGCGACCCGCGCCGGTCCTTCGCCGGCCATATTATCTACAAGGCCGAGTTCGCCGAGAACCCGTTCGTCAATTTCCAGGCGGCCATCGCCCCGGCCCTGCAACCCGTCCCCGCTGTACCCGGGTCGCCGTTCCCCAACCTCCAGTACTTTGAGATCTACGAGGCGCGGCAGGCCAACCTGTCCAACCAGCCGACGGACATCCACAACATCGACCTGGCCGGCTCCTGGAAACCCCGCAACAATGTGGGACTCAATTTCAGTTACAACTACCGCGACTCCAAGAACGATGATCTCAACTACTCTGACTGGAGCCAGAGCATTCATCACGTCAACGCCAATCTCTGGTATGTGCCGGAAGAGCATGTCTCCCTGACCGCCGGATTCAATTACAGCAAATACAAATCGGAGACGCTATTCACACAACCCGTCTGGAATGGCTGAGGGGCCGGAATTACCGCGGGCCAGTTTGGCGCGCTTTATGACCCCATGGACAGTGAGGGCGAATTTTTCACCGCTTTTGCCAACATTTATTTCATGCCGGTCGAGAATCTGACCATCTTCGCCGAATTCTGGGCCAACAACGCCACCCAGGATATGGGCAATATCTCCATCGACCTCAACCAGGTGGTGGGTACACCCTCTGGCTTCGACTACGTCATGTTGGAGGAACTCGGCAAGCTGTCGGAACTCGATGTCATGCAGATCCGCGGCCGCTACGGGATGGAGTATGCCTTCAAGAGTGGCCTGTTTATCAAGGGCTATTTCGAGCACATCCACTACGATGACAACCAGCCGTACCTGTTCGACGCCACCGGCGACCTTTACCGCGTAGCGGCTTTCGCCGGCTACCGCTTCTAGCCGCGCTGCCCGTCGCGGCATTCATACCAAAGGCCGTCCCGCCGGGACGGCCTTTTTTATTGACCGAATCCCGGCAAAATTCCTTGGCGGCGGCAGTGGTGGCGGGTACAATTCTGCCATGCAAAGCTTTCTCTTCCGCCAAAGGATCTGTCTCATTCCCGTCGGGTGCATGGTCCTGGCCCTGCTGCTCGCCGGCTGCGGACCGCCGCCCGTTCATGTGATGACCCGGCAGTACATGGCCACTTTCTTTACGATCACCATCGCCCATGATGAGGTGGATCCCGGGGTGTTCGAGGCCGCCTTCGCACGCATCGCGCGGGTAGAGGAACTGATGTCCGTTTACCGGCCCGACAGCCAGGTGGCGGCCATCAACCGCCAGGCGGGCATCGCACCCGTTACCGTGGATTCAGAGGTGCTGGATGTCATCATCCTGGCTGCGGAGATTTCACGCCGTAGCAACGGCCGGTTCGACATCACCTACGCCTCCGTCCACGACGGTTGCAGTTACCGTGATATCCGGCTTGATGAACATTTGTCCACCGTTTTTCTGCCTTACACCGGTATGAGAATTGATCTCGGTGCCATCGCCAAAGGCTATGCCGTGGATCTGGCCGGCCGATATCTGCAGCAGCGGGGCATCACCCGCTTTATTGTCAACGGCGGCGGTGATATGCTGGTGATGGGCGACCGCTACGGCACGCCCTGGAGTGTCGGTATCCAGGATCCCACCGAACGGGGGAAGCTACTGCACACCCTCGCCGTCCGGCGGCCGCTGGCCATCGCCACCTCTGGCGACTACGAGCAACCGGACCATATTCGCAATCCCCTCACCCGACAACCGGCCCATGGCCTCCGCGCCGTGACGGTAATCGCGCCCACCGCCGCCGAGGCCGACGGTTATGCCACTGCCATCTTCGTATTGGGTTCGGAGCAGGGCCTGGCCTTGGCCAGGGAACATCCCACCCTTGAAGTGCTGCTTATGGGCGAGGGAAATGCGGAGATCACTTCCGAGAAATTCTGGGAATATTTCCGGTAAATGCAGAGGGGCGGCGATGAACACGCCGCCGGGACGATTTATTGCGCGGTTTCATCCGCCGGGGGCTGCTGCATCATGCGCTCGATCACTTCGAGTCGCTGGCGAACCATATTGAGATCGATTTCGTCGGTTCCGGTATCGAGAAGCCTTGACCAGTATTTTTGGGCGCCGGCCAAATCATTCTTGTCGTGCAGCATAATCACGCCCAGGTTGTACAGGGCCTGCGCCTGATTGGGATCCTTCTCGAGAACTTTCTCCAGGCCGTCGATGGCCCGATCGATTTGCTGGACGTACTTGTAAGAGGTGGCCAGGTCCACCTGGACAAATAGGTTGTCCGGATTCTGCTGGAGTGCCATTTCGTAATACTGTATCGCTTCCTTGTATTTTTTGGTGTCGTAATACAGATTGCCCAGGGCGATCATGGCGTCCCCATTTTCGGGATCCTGGGCCAGGGCCTCCTTATAGGTCTCGATCTGCAGATCCATCACCTGCTGCTTTTGCTGCTGCTCCTGCTGCTGCTGGCGCATCTGGTCGACATCCATACCCGGCATCCCCCCCATCCCCTGCGGCATGGTCATGGGCTGCTGATGACCCACCGTATGCTGCTGCAGGCCGACGAGATACCCGGCCACGAAACCGACCACTACACCCGCCATGAGAAGTAAAACCGCCGTTCTATTCATGATTTCACCTGTAGAAATGGAATCACATCAGATGGAAGGGATGGGAGACCCTGCGGTCCGATGCCCCTAATTGGATGAAACCACAATCGTCCGGATTCAAGAAGTCCAGCAAAAAAAAGGCTTTCCTCGCCCGGAGACGAAGAAAGCCACGAAAGAATCATATCCTGTATTTCCGTAATCCCTTACACCGCTTCCGCTGCCTTGCGCACCAGCCAGACAACCGTGGCCAGCCCGGCGACCAGGACCACGAAAAAAACGATCATGGGCGAATACTGGGGGACTTCCTTCAGCATGTCCAGGGAATACACCTCCTGCAGGTAGCCGGATCGGACGAAGGCGCGCATGAAGGTCATGACGTACACCAACGCGACGACGTGCACCGCCGCCAGGTAAACCTTCTTGCGGGCAGCGGTCCACAGCACGCCAATGGCCAGCATGAACCCCGCCAGCAACAGGATAGTGGCCAACATGTTGTCACCCATAAACATGGTCATCACCGGCTTGTCCAGAGACAACAGAAACCAGAAGCCGATGGCGATCTGGATAAAAGTCAGACCGGTGAAGACGTTCATGCCCACGCCGATGGCCAACTCCGCCAGCTCGGGATCCCGCTTTTCCCTGAACTTGCCGAACAGGGCGACAACCAATCCGCCCACGGCCGTACCGCCGACGATGAAATGCAGGTAGCGCGGCCAGAGAGTAACGTCGGCCAGGCTGAGAATGGTACCACTGGAGTTCTGGAAATACCGGCTCCATTCCTCGGGGCGCAGCATCAGGGTCATGTTGTTGGAAAAGAGGAAGGCGATGCCCAGGAAAATAAGGACGGCCAGGCCGATGATCCATTTTCCGGCTTGACCCAGCGCCGCGAACTTGAAATCGAAGAGGTACGTGCAGTAATAGGCCACGATGAGCAACAGGATGATGCTCAGCCAGAAAACACCCATGAGAATGGAACTGGTGTAGATGAATTGGCCGTACAGCACCTGGACGAACAGGAGAGGGGCCACGCCGAAATTGATGGTGAAGGCAACGATGAGCGGCAACACCTTGGCCAGCTCCTCGGAGAGCCGGGTCCATGATTCACCGGTCCGGAAACGGGCGTACAGGGCAATGATCGCCGATCCCAGCATGGCGTTCATCAGAATGATGTGCAGGGGAAAGGTCAGAAGCAACAGAAACTGGAAAAAACCCCAGGCAACAGGAATGGTGTCCGGAGTGGGTATCAGTTCGCTCATTGATCACCTGCCTTGGACGCCGCTGCCAGGTAATCGGCCAACGCGTCCTTCTCCGACGTTGAGCCGTCGTAATCCGCCATCATTTCGTTGATGGCACTCAAATTGTCCAGTGACTGCCGGATTTTCACCCGGTCCCAGCCGCTCATGCCGGGCTGGATCTCAGCCAGGCCATGACACATACTACAATTTTCCTCAAAGAGCACAGCGCCATCCGGCGGGACGCGACCACCCGTAAGCAGAAACTGCGTCAGGGCCTCCTTCTCGGCTGCTGTCCCTGTGAAATCCTCCATCATCTCATTCAATTGACTCAGGTGATCCAACGCCTCACGGATACGGTCGGCATCCCAGCCGGCCAGGGATGGGGCGATGGCATCATACCCATGACAGGCCGAGCAGTTCTCTTCGAAGATCCGTGCTCCCTGGTCCGCCATCGATTCCCCTTCCGGTGAGGCCATCACCATTTCCTTGCCGTGCAGGCCGCCCACCAGGTAGGCGGCCAATGCCTCCGCCTCGGCATCCGTACCGGCGAAGGGCGGCATGAAGTAGCGCTTTTCATGGATGGTCTTGATATAGCTGACCATGGCCCGATAGCTCATGGACTCCGTCAAAGGCACGATATCGTTGTTCCAGCCGTTCACCGTGTGGCAAGCGTAGCACTGATGCCGGAAAATATCGGCCCCTGCTTGCTGCAGGTTTTCCGGCGTCACTTCCTTGACCCTCGTCCATTTGGCGGACGCGAGAAAACCGTCGGCACCGGCTTTCTCCAGGTCGGCGGCCGTCAGGCCGTTGGAGTATATCACCTGGTTGACCACGAAGGGACGCCGGGCGGCCTCCCGAGTCCATTCGAAGGCCCCCAGAAAAATGAAGGCGGCCATCATGACCACAAAGGCAACGGGTTTCACGTTGAGAGCGGGACGGATCAATGTCAGGATGAGGCTGAGGATGATGACGACGCCGATGGCGTACAGGCCGTAGTCCAGGGCCATCTGGATGGTGGGCGACTTGCCCGCCACCAGATCCCGGGCCGGCGCCGGCAGCGCAGTCAGATACCAGTAACCGAACGGAATCGAGGCCAGAAACGATACGAGTACCCACCAGCCGGAAAAACGGGTCATGGTGTTTTTGAGTTCCCCGTCCCGGAGGAAGGAGCACGTCAAAAAAGCGTAGACGCCGGCCAACATGGTGGCAACAAATGTACGGAAAAAGAGCGAAGGCCAAAAGGTGGGATTGAAAAAACCGATCCAGAAATTGCCGCTCTCCAGCCATGCGCCGGGGCTCAGCATAAAGGACAGTATACCGTTGATAATGAACAGACTGGCCCAGGCAGCACCGAAATACACCCAGCCCACCGCCTGATGGGTGCCGGACTTCATCTTGCCGAACGTATAGAAATAAACGAACGCAGCGACGATTTCCACCAGGAAAAAAACCCATTCAATGGCCCAGCCGAACACGAAATTGTGGATGAGGAGAGAGGTGCCGCCCGCACTGGCCAGTGCAATGATGAACCAGATCCCCACACCGGTCATGCTGCCGAAGACCAGCGTGATCAGGATAAAGAACTTGGCATGCTTTTTGGTGAAATCCAGGATGGCCGGGTTGTTGCGCCGCAGCCCGAGGCGTTCGGCAAAAATGAGGTATAGACCGCCGCCCACGGCAAAATGAGACACGAAAACATGGGTGATGGCGATCAAGGCAATGAAAAACGCACCGCCGATGGTGGGCAGATACCATACGGGGTAATTCATTCGCACCTCCCGAATCAATATTCCAAAGAAACCGCTCGCGGCCAAAACCCACGCGGGTGGTTCATTATATCAGAACAATTCTTCATTCGGAATAATTTTAAATTTACATGATTTTGGCCATACAAATTCAAGGAAGCCGGCTTATTATACCGGTTCACGAAAACATCTTTCAAGGGGGAACCCCTCACCCGCATTCCTGCCGGCCGTCCCCGAACCAGCCGGACTCCGGCGTACGTCGCTCCCGGCCATGGGATTGTCATTAAAGATTGATTCTGATTCGGTTTTCGTGCATCATTACCCGTTGGGCCGTTCGTCTGGAGGAATCGTCTCGCATGCGCAAAACCATATTGTGGGTTCTGGCCTTTACCATCACCATCGGCCTGGCCATTTATCAGAAAAAAACCGGCCCGACCTGGCCCGTTGATGATACGCTGGACACCGGTTCATTGCATGTGGCCTATTCACTGGAACGGAGCCACGGCGGAGAGGGCGATCAGGAAGTCACGCTCCACGTCGTGGACGGCCAGGATCTCAGCGGCACCCTGTACTACAAAAGATACCGCACCGAAGAGGACTGGACGCCCGTTGCCATGCTGCGGGTCGATACCAACCTGACGGGTTTTTTGCCCCATCAGCCGCCGGCTGGCAAGCTGGCCTACTTTATCGAAATCCAGCATCAGAGCCAGGTGCACCGTTTGCCCGAACAGGGCGAAGTGGTCACCCGCTTCAAGGGGGACGTCCCTATTTACTGGCTGCTCCCCCATATCGTCCTGATGTTTTCCGCCCTGATGCTGGCGGTACGCACCGGCCTAGGCATCATCTTCCGGGAGGACATCCGCAAGCTGGTCATCATCGCCTTCTGGTTGCTGCTGGTGGGCGGGATGATTCTCGGACCCATCGTCCAGAAATACGCGTTCGATGAATTCTGGACCGGTGTGCCCTATGGCTTCGACCTGACGGATAATAAAACACTCATCGCCTTCGTTTTTTGGGGAATCGCTTTCCTCTTCACCATGCGCGAAGGGAAAAAGAAATGGAAAACCCTTTCGGTGATAGTGGCCGTAGTGGTGATGATGGCCGTGTATCTCATCCCCCATAGCACCTGGGGTTCGGAATATGATTATTCCCGGGGGACGGTCGTCACCGGTCAGCGTGCCGACTCCCCGGCGCCATAATGACGGTTCGGCGGCCGGGATCACTTGTGTCCTTCCGTCGGCCGCCGGGCTGTGAAGTGCCGGATCCATTCGGATGGGCAGGGCGGATGTGCCCCGGTAAACGCTCGCATTTCGTGACGGAGAATCCATGGCACCCAACGGTTGCCCCAAGTTGTCCATCGTAATCCCTGCCTACAACGAGCAGTTCCGCATCGGCGGCTCACTGAAAAAAATCAATGAATTTCTGCTGGACGCCTCTTTTCCGGCCGAAATTCTCGTGGTGGACGACGGTTCCGCGGACCTAACCCACCGTGTCTTGCAGCAGATCAAACCGGACATGGCCGTACCCTTGCGCATTATCCGTTTTCCGGAAAACCGCGGCAAAGGCGCCGCCGTCCGGGAAGGGGTGCTGGCCGCCCAGGGCGAGTGCATCCTGTTTACGGATGCCGATCTCTCCACACCCATCGTTGAGCTGCTTACCCTGCTGACCCGCCTGGGTCAAGAAGAGGCCGACATCGTCATCGGTTCGCGGGGTCTGCCTGATTCCAACATCACTGTTCGGCAGAACCCCCTGCGCCAGTTGTCGGGGAAAATCTTCAACCGGCTCATCCGCCTGCTGACGCGCATGCCCTTCCGTGATACCCAGTGCGGCTTCAAGCTCTTCCGGCAGGAAGTCGCCCGGGAACTCTTTTCCGAATTGTCCTTCCCCGGTTTCGCTTTCGATGTGGAGATCCTTTTTCACGCCGGCCGGCGGGGCTACAAGGTTCTTGAAGTGCCCGTCACCTGGGCCAATTCCGAGGGGAGCCGTGTCCGCTTCTTTCGCGATTCCCTACGCATGTTCAGCAACCTGGTCCGTCTGCGCTGGTCCGCCCGCAAGCCACGGGATTAGCCCGGTTCCCTATCCACGATTGAAGAGCTGCCCGGCGCGGCCAACCACCGCGCCGAAACCCGGCCACCCGCCGTTTTGAGGATTCTCCCCAGGCGGCAGATGTCCCCTAACCGCCCCAATAAAAAACGGGTGGGGTCCACCCCACCCGTTCTGTTTCCATACCGGACAGAATCGATTATTCTGCCGATTTTTTCCAAACCTGGATCACCGGTGATCCGCCCTTGACCTGTTCGGAATATAGTTCCGCCTCTTCGGGCGTGGCGTCCCGCACACAACGGAATCCCTGGGCGGTGATGGAGTTGCGGGGGAAAGCTGACCGGGCCGACAGGTACCAGACCTTCCCCTGGATACCGAACTGGGCGCCCTTGACGGCGATCAACTTCAGACGGTAATTCGGATCATTGAACTTGCAGCCGGGATAGCGCTCGAACTCACTGGCCGTCCACTCATAGACATTGCCGAGCATGTCATTGACACCGTAAAAGGAAACATCACCCGCATATTCGCCGATGGTCATGGGATGCCCCTGGGTGGTTTCGGCCGTATTGGAAGCGCTGTCCTTCCATTCATCGCCCCATGGATACCGGCGTTGTACCTGGTTGACTTCATCCCAGGACGCGGCCTTTTCCCACTCCTCATTGGTGGGGATCCGCTTCCCCACCCACTCGGCATAAGCCTGGGCATCCTTCAGGGTCACATTGAAAACCGGGCGAACGGCATTATCGAAGGAATAATAATCCTTCCAGTTTCCCTGGGACTCGTAACCGGTGTCGGCCACGAATTCCATGAACTCCTCAAAGGTGACCTCATAGCGATCCATCCAGTAGGCCTTCAGTTCCACTTCGTGCGGCGGTGAACTGAACTTGGTCACGGGATCGTCCGCCGACCCACCGATGATGCATTTACCGGCCGGAATAAACACCATTTCATTGGGATTCGCCTCGACTTTTTTCTCCACCGGAGCCGGTTTGGTCTGCCGCTGAGCCGTCGACGTCTCCTGGGTTTCGCCGTTACAGCCCATTAATCCTATCAGCAGCAGCAGTGCGCTCAGCACTGCCAGGATAAACGCTATCTTTTGTTTCATTATTCCTCCACAAGATAAAAATAAGATATCTGCATTCAAAAGATTGATGAGCGTCGTGAAATAGCCGTGACTAACACATTATTATATTTTGTTCCTGCCAACTTCTCAACCGATTTAAGCTATTTTTATCGGTATTTGTACCACGCCGCGCAGGTACCTTCCGCGGACACCATGCAGGCGCCCACCGGGTGCTCGGGGGTACAGACCGTGCCAAAGAGACGGCAATGAACCGGATCGCGCCGCCCCTTGAGGATGTCGCCGCAGATACAACCCGGTGGTTCCTGCGCCGGCGGGCATTCCACCGCAAAACGCCGCGTCGCGTCATATTCCCGCCAGGACGACCGCAACGTAAGACCACTGCCCGGGATCATGCCGACGCCGCGCCAGTTGCCGTCACACGGCTCGAACACTTCCTTGAGCATATCCAATGCTGCAGGATTCCCGTCGGGGGACACCACCCGGGAATACTCATTGTCCACCCGCGGCTCGTCCCGAATCACCTGGCGCAGCAGCAGGTAAACGCCCTGCAGGATATCCAGCGGCTCAAAACCGGTCACAGCACAGGCCACGCCGAATTCCTGCGGCAGAAAATCATAAGCTTTCCAACCGATGACGGCGCTGACATGGGCCGGGCAGATGTACCCCTGCACCCCGATCCCTGGATCCGCCGCCAGGGCGCGCATAGCGGGAGGCATGGTCTTGTGCGCCACCAGCACGGAATAATTGGTGATTGACTGGCGACGAGCCTCCAGCAGAGACGCAGCGATGGTCGGGGCGGTGGTCTCGAAACCGATGGCCAGAAAAACGACTGGGCGCGCCGGATTCTCCCGAGCCAGTTTCAAGGCGTCCAGGGTCGAATATACCACCCGGACATCACACCCCTCACTGCGCGCCAGCTGCAGGCTGGACCGACTGCCGGGCACTTTCACCATGTCGCCGAAAGTGGCCATGATGACACCCTGCTGCGCGGCCAGTGCCAGAGCCGTGTCGATATATTCCATCCCCGTCACACACACCGGACAGCCCGGCCCCGAGATCAGCCGCACCGTCTCCGGCAGCAGCTCGCGGATACCGAACTTGTGTATGGCCATGGTATGGGAGCCGCACACTTCCATCAGGGTGATCCTCCGCCCATTCAGCGGCAGTCGACGAATCTTCTCCTGCAGACGCAAGGCATCTTTCGGTGAACGGTATTCCTGGAGGTATTTCAGCATGACGGTCTCAATCGCGATATTTTCCTGAAGATGCGGCCGATGGGGTGAAACGGTCCCCGCAGGCTGGTGCTCTCACTCGGTTGGCGGTTCGGGTTGGGTTTGTTTGAGATCGAAAGCAAAATCCCGGCTTAGTGTCAGTTCCTGCCGTGGAATAATGATCTGGATGAGTTGTTTTTTTTCGTTGGTGGTCAGGGTCACGCCCTGAAAGGCACCGATCGTAATGAAATAACGTTGCAGCCGCATCTCCCCCAGGGCAGTGGTCACGGTGGAATCGCCGGCAGCTTCAATGGTGGCAGTGAGTTCCTGGGCGATTTTGGGGATATACACCAGCATCTCCTGCTTGTTCTCGCCGCTCAGCTGGTCATAGCGCAGAACGAGAGGGTAATAGAGGCTGAAAACCGCCTCCTCCAGAATCCGGATGGGCCCGCTGAGTTCCGCCGTCCGGTTCAACACCCGCCCGCCCATATAGGCATTGTCAGATGCGCCGTCTTTGCCGAACTTGACATGGAGATAGCTTTCCGCGCCGTTTACCCAAAAATTTTCGTCATAATAGATAGGCTGATATTGTTTACCCATCCGCTCCGATGTCTGATAGCGGAAGAACATATTGCCGGCCCCCTTGGGCAACGTGAACTCGCTCAGCGTCTCCATGACGAAGTGATCCTTACCGTCCTGATAGAAGGAGTATTGTTCGTAACCGACCTCCGTATCCCGGAAATAAATAATCATTCGGCCCTGCTCCAGCAGCTTTTTTTGCCCTTCCTCGGGCGCGCCGCAAACGAAGGCTGTCAACAACAAACCGGCGACCAGGCAACGGTGAAATTTCATCACGTTTTACCCCTCTGTAACTTCAATTTCCTGTGAGGCCCGCTCCGCTTCCTTTTTGGGAACGGTAACGGTGAGAGTGCCGTTCTTGATGACGGCTTCAATGTTGCCGGAGTCCACATCGACTTCGAAGGAAAAACTGCGGGAGAACTCACCGAATTCCCGCTCCATCTGATAGAAACACTCGGCGGCCGAATCCGGATCCGGTTTTTTTTCCCCCCGAATCCGCAAGACCTGCCCTTCCCACCATATCTCCAGATCATCCTGATGGACGCCCGGCACTTCCATGGAAATCAGAATGACCCGCTCCGTTTCGAAAATATCGGCGAGCGGCGCCCAGCCCAGTGGAGGCTTACGCCCCCCCGGCTTGTCTTCACCGGTGAATTGCTGCATCTGCCGATGCAAGAAGAATATGCCGTCAAAATCATCGAATTTGTCTTTGGGCATGGCGCTCCTCCAGACAGGGTGGGATCCGGCCCGGCGAATCCACGGCTGCCGTGACCGGTCGTCCAGTGGATTCGAAAAGTAATATATCACACTCCTGCATATAAAAAAAGCCAGGCAGTGGCCTGGCTTTTAGTCCTTCCATTCCGGTGGGGACCGGTGCATTATTTTTTCTCATCCTCCGCTTCTTCTTCAGGAGCGGTTTCCGCTTCCGTTTCGGCCAATTTTTCTCCGTCAGCGGCCGCTTCCGCCTTGGTTTCTTCCTCTTCGTCGACTTCGGCTTCAGCTTCCGTGGGTTCCGATTCAACCGGTACGTCCGCTTCTTTCTTGGCGGCTTTCTTGCGCGAGGTCTTCGTTTTGGGAGTTTCCCCCGCTTTCTCTTTTTCCTTGGACTCCTTCTTGGGAGTTTCCTTTACAGGCTCCGAACCGATCAATTCGACGAGCGCCATCTCGGTTTTATCGCCATCACGATAGCCCAGTTTCAATATCCGGATATACCCCCCCGGACGATCGGCATAACGCGGCGCGATTTCATCCATGACCTTGTGAGCGACATCCTTGCTCCGGACATAGGAGAGAATGTGGCGACGCGCGTGGAGGGTTCCCTTCCGGCCCTGGGTGATGAGCTTTTCCACTACCGGCCGCAGCTCCTTGGCTTTCGGCAGCGTCGTGACAATCCTCTCGTGCTCGAACAGGGCCGTGGCCATATTCCGAAACATGGCCCGTCGATGAGATGACGTCCGATTCAATTTTCGACCGGATACTCGATGTCGCATGATCAGTCTCCTCTTGTCTGCACTATTTTTTTACAATCTTGCTGTTCTTGTCCAGGGATACGCCGAAAGACAGGCCCATCTCGGCCAGCACTTCCTTGATCTCATTGAGCGATTTGCGGCCGAAATTCTTCGTCTTGAGCATTTCGGCCTCGGTCTTTTGCACCAGATCGGCTATGGTCCGGATCTCGGCATTTTTCAGACAGTTGTAGGAACGGACCGACAATTCCAGCTCATCCACGGATTTTTGCAGGAACTCGTTGAGGATAGTATCTTCTTCGCTGACTTCCTCTTCCTCCTCCTCGACTTCCTCTTCAAATTCGATGAACAGGTACATGTGGTCTTTCAGAATCTTGGCCGCCTGACCGACGGCATCGGCCGGTTCGATGGTCCCGTTGGTCCATACTTCCAGAATCAGCCGGTCATAATCGGTGGCATAACCCAGACGGGCGGCTTCCACCGCATAATTGACCTTCCGGATGGGAGAATGAATGGAATCCAGGGGGATATAGCCCAGTTCAAGTTCTTCGTCGAAATTTTCCTCGGCCGGGATGTAGCCACGGCCGACCCGCACCCGCATTTCCATCTTCAAACGCCCCCCCTCGCCCAATGTGGCGATATGAATATCGGGGTCCACGATCTCCACGTCCGGATCACTCTTGATATGGCTGGACTTCACTTCCACGGGGCCCTTGACATCCAGATAGATGATCTTTGTGTAGTCGACGTGCATCTTGATGGGGATCTGTTTCAGATTGAGAACGATGTCCGTGACATCTTCCATGACGCCACGAATCGTCGAGAATTCATGCAGCACACCGTCGATTTTGACCGCGGTGATAGCCGCCCCGGGTATGGACGACATCAGAATCCGCCGCAACGAGTTGCCGATGGTGGTGCCGAATCCCCGTTCAAAAGGCTGCGCAAAGAATTTCGTATAGGTCGGCGTTGCCGAATCCGGATCGTGCAGCAGTCTTTTGGGTTTCTGCAATTTCGGAAGTGTCATGGGCTTCAGCCTCCAGTTTATTTCGAATAAAGCTCAACGATCAGCTGCTCGTTGATTTCCAGGGTCACATGCTCCCGGCGCGGCGCTTCCAGCACCTTGCCCTTGGCATTTTCCAGGTCCAGGCTCAGCCACTCGGGGACGCCACGACTACCGGCGGTTTCAAGATTCTTGAAAAAGAAGGGATTTTTTTTGAAGGCCTCGACCACGGTAATCTCATCTCCCGGCCTCACCTGGGCTGACGGAATGTCTACCCGCTTGCCGTTGACAAGCACATGCCCATGACGGACAAATTGCCGGGCCTGATTCCGCGAAGTGCCGAAGCCCAGTCGATAGACGACATTGTCCAGCCGAAGCTCCAAGAGACGCAACAGGTTCTCGCCGGTCACGCCCCGCAGCCGCTCGGCCTCCTTGAAATAACGGCGAAACTGTTTCTCCAGCAAACCGTAAATCCGTTTCACCTTCTGCTTTTCCCGGAGCTGCAGCCCGTAACCGCTGATCTTCTGGCGGCGGGATCGGCCCTGTTCGCCGGGGGGATAGGCGCGCCGGTTGATGGCGCAACTCTCCTTGAAACAGCGATCCCCTTTCAGAAACAGCTTCATGCCTTCGCGCCGGCACAACCTGCAGACCGATTCTTTATATCTGGCCAAGGTAATCCTCCTACAGACTTTCGTTTATACTCTGCGCCGTTTTTTCGGGCGGCAGCCGTTGTGCGGGATGGGAGTAACATCCCGGATGGTTTTGACCCGCAACCCAGCGTTACTGAGCGCCCGGATAGCCGACTCGCGGCCCGGTCCCGGGCCCTTGATTTCGACGTCCACTTCGCGCATACCACTGTCCATGGCCGTGCGCGCGGCGTTTTCGGCCGCCTGCTGGGCGGCAAACGGCGTACCCTTGCGCGAGCCCTTGAACCCGATGGTCCCGCCGCTGGCTGTTGAGACCGCGTTGCCGCTCACATCCGTAATGGTGATCAGCGTATTGTTGAACGATGTGTTGATGTGAGCCACCCCGACAGGGATGTTCTTTTTGACTTTCTTTTTGGCCGATCGACGACCGGCTGCTTTCTTTACTTTCGCCATGAATATCTCCCACTATGCCTTGGTTCGCTACTTTTTCTTGCGGCGCGGGCCCTTGCGTGTCCGGGCGTTGGTATGGGTCCGCTGGCCGTGCACGGGCAGCCCCCGCCGATGACGGAGCCCGCGGTAACAGCCGATATCCATCAGTCGCTTGATGTTCAGGGACACCTCTTTGCGCAAATCGCCCTCGATCCGGCCCTCTTCCACCAGGATGGCACGGATCTTGGCGATCTCCTCGGCGGAGAGGTCCTTGACCCGCTTGCCCGGATCGATGCCCGCCCGGTCGAGAATGCTCTGCGAGCGTGATTGGCCGATCCCGTAAATATAGGTCAGACCGATGAGTATTTGCTTATGATCGGGTAAGTTGATTCCTTCAATTCGTGCCAAGGGTAACCTCCATGCTCTTGATTTAACCCTGTTTTTGCTTATGCCGCTTGTTTTCGCAAATGACCCGGATCACGCCTTTTCGACGAATCAGCTTGCATTTGGGGCATATCTTTTTGACCGACGCTCGTACTTTCATGATGCATTCTCCAAATTACCATTACTTGTAGCGATATATGATTCTTCCCCGCGTCAGGTCGTAGGGTGAAAGTTCCACCAGCACCTGATCACCGGGCAGAATACGGATAAAGTTCTTTCTCATTTTTCCCGACACATGGGCCAAGACAAGATGTTTATTTTCCAGCTCCACCCGAAACATTGCGTTGGGTAGTGTTTCCACGATCGTTCCCATTACCTCGATGGCATCTTCTTTGGCCATGCAGTCCTCTAATCCTCGGCAATTCTGGTTAGGATGACGGGGCCCGCCGGGGTCGCCATCACTGTTTGTAAACAACCGATTCCGGCCAAGCCGGCCTCGCTCGCGCCTTTCGATCGCGGCACCGCTGTTCCGGGTCTATCCAGCCGTAATCCCACCATCAACCGCTGGCCCGTTACCAGTCGCCGTCGCGCATCAACGCTCGCCCCTCCATCCAATGAACAGATCGAACGGCGAATGATCGGCCGCGGCGTCCATTCCCCGCCCACGTCCTTCGCTACGTGGTTCAGGGCGTGACGCACGGCCGCCACTGGTCCGCCCGCCACCACACAGGCGATCCCCCGATAGAGGGCCGCTTCCATGGCTTGCAGGCGGTCCTTCGTGTCCGTGGACACAGCGCCCACCCACAGGGCGGCGGCCATGAGGGGCACCTCGGGGGTTGTCCGGATGACCACCTGAAGGATGTCCCCGCCCTGCATCGTCTCACCCGGATCGACCAATTCCCGGTCACCGCGCCTGATGGCCACGGTCGCCGTTACCGCATCACCGGTGTCGGGGTCCGGCTCCGAAACCGCACCGATCCAGGCCGAACGGTCGACCCGTTCGCCAAGACGGGCACCGGGCCGCGCCATGAAGCGGATCTGCTGCATGATTTCGGCCGCCCGGCGACACGCCCGGTCCAACGTGTCGGCGTTAACGGACAGCGCCGGAACCGTTCTGCCGGATAAGTCGGTTGATTCTGTCAAATATCTCACTCACATCGCCTTGGGCATCCACTGTATGCAGCAGATGCTGCCGGTCGTAATAGGCGATGAGCGGTTCCGTATGCTGCCGGTACACCGCAAGGCGGTTCCTGACCACGGCGGCGGTATCATCGGCCCGCTGCACCAGTTCGCCGCCACAAAGGTCACAGCGATTGTCTATCTCCGCCGGCGAGAAATAGACATTGGAAATAGCACCACATTTTACACAATTTCTTCGACCTGTCAAGCGCTTCATGAGGTCTTCCTCCGGCACATCCAATTGAATAACCTTCATTTGGAACCGGTTCTGTACCAGCCGGCCCAGTGCTTCCGCCTGGGCCACGGTCCGGGGAAAGCCATCCATCACACAGCCGTCGGTGCAATCGTCGTGTTGCAGCCGCTCTTCAATGATCCCAATGACCACGTCGTCGGGCACCAGTTCGCCCGCATCCATGGCCGCCCTGGCTTTGAGACCGAGGGGTGTCTCGCGCCGCAGCGCTTCCCGCAGGATATCACCCGTCGAAATCTGGGGGAAGTGCAGTTCCGCTTCGATCCGTTTCGCCTGGGTACCCTTCCCGGAGCCCGGCGCGCCCAGCAATATCAGGATCGGCGCCATGATTAGCCCCTCCGGCCGCGGACCCGACCTCGCTTCAAAAATCCATCATAATGCCGCATGATCAACTGGGACTCGATCTGGTTGACCGTATCCATGGCCACACCCACTACGATGAGCAGCGAGGTGCCACCGAAATAAAAGGTCACGCCCATGCCCTGGGTGACAAACTGCGGCAGGTTGTCATGCAACCATTCGCCGATACCCGGTACGGTACGCAGATGCACTCCGCTGATCAGAAAATCAGGCAGCAGCGACACCAACACCAAATAAATGCAGGCGGCGAAGGTGAGCCGGGTCATGATCCGGTCAATGAGTTCGGCCGTCCGCTTGCCGGGACGGATACCCGGAATGAATCCGCCGAATTTGCGGACATTGTCCGCCACTTCCTTGGGATTGTAAATAATCCCGACATAAAAGAACGTGAAGAAAATGATGCCCAGTGCATACACGAGAATATACAACGGATAGCCGTGGTTGAACTGGTCGGCGATGGCCTGCATCCACGACGTCTTGATCATATACTGCAGGGTCTGGGGCAGCGCCAGCAGCGAGGCAGCGAAGATGATGGGGATGACGCCGCCCACGTTCACCTTCAGGGGCAGGAACGTGCTCTGACCGCCGTACACCCGGCGTCCCACCACTTTCTTGGCGTACTGGATGGGGATCTTGCGTTGGCCCCGTTCCACCAGGACCACAAAGGCCACCACCAAGACCATGATCACCAGCAGCATCATGACCAGCAACAGGTTGCCATCGGTCACCTGCTGATACATCCAGGTCACCCCGCTGGGTAATCCGACGACGATACCGGCGAAAATGATCAGGGAAATGCCGTTACCGATGCCGCGCTCGGAGATCTGCTCGCCCAGCCACATGATGAAGGCGGTGCCCGTCGTCAGTGTCAGCACCGTCAGAATGCGAAATCCCCAGCCGGGGCTCAACACGATGGGTGCGCCGTCCAGCGACGGCTGCTGTTCCAGAAAATAGGCCGTGGCAAAGGACTGGAAAATGCTGAGCACGATGGTCAGGTAGCGGGTGTACTGGGTAATCTTCTTGCGCCCGAGTTCGCCCTCCTTGGACAATTTCTCCATGTAGGGCCAGACCACTGTGAGCAACTGAAAAATAATGGATGCCGTGATGTAAGGGGTGATCCCCAGGGCAAAAATGCTGAACCGGGCGAGATTGCCGCCCGTGAACAAGTCGAAGAGTCCCAGCAGCGAGCCACCCGCCTGGCTGAACAACGCCTGCAAGGCATCGGCATTGACGCCCGGCGTCGTGATCCAGGACCCGACCCGGTAAACAGCCAGCATGGCCAGCATGAACAGGACCCGGTTGCGCAAATCGGGAATGGAAAAAATATTCTTTACGGATTCAAGTACTTTGCTTTCACCGTTTGCCATCGATAACCTCGACTTTACCGCCCGCTTTGGTAATTTTTTCCGTCGCACTCTTGCTGAATTTGTGCGCCCGAACCGTCAGCTTCTTCTTCAGATCGCCGTCACCCAGGATCTTCAGGCCCGCCTTCAGGTCGCGGCAAATGCCCTCGTCATGCAACCGCTCGGGGGTGATGATTTCGTCATCGTCGAACCGGTTCAGATCGGCCAGGTTTACGACGGCGTACTCTTTGCGGAAGATATTGGTGAAGCCGCGCTTGGGCAGACGCCGGTACAGCGGCATCTGGCCGCCCTCGAATCCGGCCCGATGGGAATAGCCGGAACGGGATTTCTGGCCTTTATGGCCTCGGCCGGCCGTTTTGCCCAGGCCGGAGCCGGGTCCGCGACCGACGCGCTTGCGGCTTCGATTGGCACCCGGATGTCGTTTCAGATTATGCAGTCCAATGCCCATAGTCATTCACCTTACTCGATGATTTCCACCAGATGGGGAATCTTCGCCACCATGCCGCGGACGGCCGGTGTATCTTCCCGCTCCACCACCTGATTCAGCTTGCGCAGTCCCAGGCTTCGCACCACGAGGCGTTGCGGCTCCGGTTTGCCGATCACACTGCGCACGTATTTTACCCGGATGGTCTTCTGTTTCTTTTTCGCTGCACTCATGAGAGGATCTCCTCGATGGGCTTGCCGCGTTTCCGAGCGATTTCATTGGGCTGGGTCAAATTTTCCAGTCCCCGGAAAGTGGCCCGGATGACATTGTGCGGATTCTTGGAGCCAATGGACTTGGTCAGAATATCCTTAACGCCGGCAACTTCCAGGATGGCCCGTACCGCACCGCCGGCGATGACGCCGGTCCCCGGTCCGGCGGGCTTCATCACTACCTGGCCTGCACCGAACACACCGTTCACGGCATGATGGATGGTGCCGCCGTGCAACGGAACAGTGATCAAGTTGCGCTTTGCCTGGTCGATCCCTTTGCGGATGGCCAGGGGGACTTCCTTGGCTTTGCCCTTGCCGAATCCGACGCGGCCGTTCTGGTCGCCCACCACCACCAGAGCGCTGAAGCTCAGGTTCTTGCCGCCTTTCACCACTTTGGTCACACGGTTGATGGCGACCACCCGTTCGACAAATTCGGATTCTTCCGTATCAAACTTTCTTACGTCCACGTTTCTTCCACCTTACCCTGAAATTTAAAACTTGAGCCCGCCTTCACGCGCGCCCTCGGCCAGGCTCTTCACCCGGCCGTGATAAATGTAGCCGCCGCGATCAAACACAATGGTCTCAATCCCTTTTTCCTTGGCCCGTTTGGCCACCAGCACGCCCACCTGCTTGGCCGCCTCCCGGTTGCCGCTGTTCTTCAGCTTGGCCTGGAGCTCCTTGTCCAGGGTCGAGGCGGCGACCAACGTCTGCCCCTGCGTATCGTCGATCACCTGCGCATAGATATGATTCAGGCTCCGGTGGACGCACAGCCGGGGACGTTCCGTCGTGCCGGTTATTTTTTTCCGGACCCGCAGGTGTTTGCGCTCATGCCGTTCATCTCTGGTTTTAATCTTGCTCATGACTGATACCCTGTTATACTTTCCTGTGATTTCCTTACGCGGTCTTCTTGCCTTCCTTGAGGCGGATTTCCTCGCCCACGTATCGCAGGCCCTTGCCCTTGTAAGAATCAGGCGGCCGTTTGCCGCGGATATCGGCGGCAATCTGGCCCACCTTTTGGCGATCGATCCCTTCCACGGTGATGGTGGCGATGAAACCGGTGAATTTCTTCTTCTCTTTTTCGATCTGCACTGTGATTCCATCGGGCATGGGCATCTCCACGGAATGGGAATATCCCAGATTCATGACCAGCATATTGCCGTTCACCTCGGCCTTGTAGCCAATGCCGATGAGATCCAGCTGTCGGCGGAAGCCTACAGACACGCCGGTCACCATGTTGTTCACCAGGCTCCGGACCAGTCCGTGAAATGCACGTTGGGATTTGCTGTCATCCCGACGATGGACGACGATCTGGCCTTCTTCCATGATCACACTGATGCCATCGGGAATCGTCTGGGTGAGGGTTCCCTTGGGGCCCTTCACTTCCACCAGGCGGTTCTTGACGTTGAGAGTCACGCCGCCGGGTACGGGTATGGGTTTTTTTCCTATTCTCGACATTTGGTCACCATTTCACCAATCGGATTTAATAGATCTGGCACAGAATCTCGCCGCCCAGACCGATCTGTTTCGCTCGCTGGGAGGTCATGATCCCCCGCGAAGTGGAGATGATGGCGATCCCCAGTCCGCCGAGAACCTCCGGTAATGCATCCTGACCGCGGTAGATCCGGCGCCCCGGTTTGCTCACCCGCTCGATCAGCTGCATCACGGGCTCACCTTTGTCATCATACTTCAGGGCGATGTGAATTTCCTCAAACGAACCGGCCTTCTTGGTGATGAAATCCTCGATGTAGCCCTCTTCCTTCAGGATTTTCACAATCTCCAGGACCACGCGCGATTTGTTCAACACCACCAGGGAGTGTCGCGCCTTCAACGCATTGCGAATTCTGGTCAACGCATCAGAAATAGTATCCGTAATAGTCATTTCCCTACTCCATCTGGCAATGTTTACCAACTGGCCTTGATCACACCCGGAATTTCGCCTTCCAGGGCCAATTCACGAAAGCAAAGCCGGCAAAGCTCGAACTTGCGATAATAGGCCCGGGGGCGGCCACACCGTTTGCAACGGCTGTACTGACGCACCTTGAATTTCGGTTTGCGCAGTGATTTGACGATTAATGCTTTTTTAGCCACCGTTACTCCTCACCTTTTAGTTTTTCGCGAAAGGCATGCCCAGCAAACGAAGCAGTTCCTTGGACTCCTCGTCCGTCCGGGCCGTGGTCACGATGGTGACGTTCATGCCGCGGGTGCTGTCCACCTTGCCGTACTCGATTTCGGGGAAGATCAGCTGGTCCTTGAGACCAAGGGTGAAATTCCCGCGACCGTCGAAGGAACGGGCGCTGACTCCGCGAAAATCGCGAACCCGCGGCATCGCGATGTTGACAAGCCGGTCAAAGAACTCGTACATCCGCTCCCGCCGCAGAGTGACGCAACATCCGATGGGCATCCCCTTGCGCAGCTTGAAACTGGAAATGGGGCGTTTCGCCTTGGTCACGATGGGTTTCTGACCCGTGATGGCCGTCACTTCACTGACGGCATTGTCCATGACCTTGGGATTGCGGATGGCTTCACCCAGACCGACATTGATGACGATCTTGTCCAGCTTCGGCACCGCCATCACGTTTTTGTAGCCGAATTTCTTGACCAGTGCGTCGACGATCTCCGATTTATACAACTCTTTCAATCTGCTCATTTCGTCACCTATTTATCGATATTTGCATCGCACTTCTTGCAAATCCGAACTTTGGTCCCGTCGGTCAGGATGGAGTGACCGATGCGGGTGGACTGTTTGCAGCTTGGACAAACCACCATCAGCTTGGACACATGAATGGGGTTTTCCTTCTGGACGATGCCCCCCTGGATGTTTTTCTGGGGGTTCGGCCGCACGTGGGCATAGATCATGTTGATCTTTTCCACCAGGGCCCGCTGGGTGTCCGGATAGACGCGCAGCACCCGGCCGCTCTTGCCCTTGTCCTTGCCGGACAATACCTGAACCGTATCATTTCGTTTAATATGGATCTTCTGCATGGCGACGTTCCTCAAACCTCTATAGAACTTCCGGTGCGAGAGAAACAATTTTCATGAATTTCTTCTCGCGGAGTTCGCGTGCCACCGGCCCGAAAACTCGGGTTCCCACAGGCTCGCGCTGGTTGTTGATGATGACGGCCGCGTTCTCGTCAAAACGGATATACGTGCCGTCTTTTCGTCTGAATTCCTTACGGGTGCGAACGATCACTGCCTTGACCACCTGTCCCTTCTTGATAGTGCCGTCGGGACTGGCGACCTTCACGGTGGCGGAGATCACATCGCCCAACGATGCTCCGGTGGTGGAAGCCCCGCCCTGGGGAGTGATACACATGATTTCCTTGGCGCCGGAATTATCAGCCACTTTTAATCTGGTTTGCATCTGAATCATGGCCCGAGCTCCTTACCTTTTTAAATTACTTCGCCTTGCGCAGGATTTCCACTACGCGCCACCGTTTCTGCTTGCTCAGGGGACGGCACTCCATGATCCGGACCTGATCACCCACCCGACAGGCATTACTCTCGTCGTGGGCCATGAATTTTTTGGTGCGGCGGATAATCTTCTTGTACATGGGATGCAGGACGAAACGATCCACCTTGACGACCACCGTCTTGTTCATGGCATCGCTGCTGACGGTCCCCACCTTTGTGGCTTTGTGTCTGGTTTCTTGCGTCACGTTTTCCATAGCTCTATTCCATTCCTAGCGGATATTCAATTCTTTCTCACGGATGACCGTTTTCACCTTGGCCAGATCGCGCTTTGCCAGGCGCAACACCTGGGTGTTGGTCAGCTGACCGGTGGCCAGTTCCATCCGATACTTGAATAGCTGATGCGCCAAGGATTTCTCCTGTTCCCGCAATTCATCGATGCCTTTTTCCCGCAAATCACTGGCCTTGATCATGGCTATTCTCCATACCGTTTCACAAATTTGGTTTTGATGGGCAGCTTGTGGGCGGCCAGCCGAAAGGCTTCCTGCGCCACATCTTCCTTAACCCCTTCGATTTCATAGAGGATGCGTCCCGGCCGCACGACGGCCACCCAACCCTCGGGTGAGCCCTTGCCCTTGCCCATCCGGGTTTCGGCCGGCTTCTTGGTAACGGGCTTGTCCGGAAAAACCCGGATCCAGATCTTGCCACCGCGTTTCACGTGACGGGTCATGGCAATACGGGCAGCCTCAATCTGACGGTCGGTAATCCAGCCCTGCTCCATGGCCTTGAGACCGAAGTCGCCGAACGCCACATAGTTGCCTCGCTGGGCGTTGCCCTTCATGCGGCCTTTCTGCTGTTTTCTGTATTTAACCTTCTTTGGCTGTAACATGATTTATTGCTCCACTGCTTTTAATCGGTCCTTCTTCAGCAATTCGCCTTTGTAAATCCAGACCTTGACCCCGATCACGCCGTAGGTGGTGTACGCCTGGGCAAATCCGTAATCGATATCGGCCTTCAGGGTGTGCAGGGGCAACTGGCCCATCAGATACCATTCGGAACGGGCGATTTCCACCCCGTTCAACCGGCCGGAACAGCGGATCTTGACACCTTTGGCGCCGTTTTTCAGCGCCGTGTCCACGGCCCGCTTCATGGCCCGGCGGAAGGCAATCCGCTTCTCCAGTTGCAGGCAGATCCCTTCGCCTACCAGCTGGGCGTCGATCTCAGGATTCTTGACCTCGATGGCCTTGATATCCACGTCGCGGCCGGTGGTCTGGCTCAGCTCGCTGCGCAGCTTCTCGATATCCTTCCCCTTCTTGCCAATAAGGATTCCGGGGCGGGCGGCATAGATGAACACCCTCAGCTTGTCGGCGGCGCGTTCGATCTCGATGCGGCTGATACCGGAGCGGTAAAACCGCATCTTCAGCGCTTTCTTGATTTTCAAGTCCTCGTTGAGCAGTTTGCCGAAGCTCTTTTTTTCGTACCAACGGGACTTCCAGGTCTTGTTATATCCCAACCGGAATCCGTACGGATGTACTTTCTGACCCAAGATCCTACCTCCTACTCGCTGAAATCGGATACATAAACAGTGATGTGGCAGCCGTGCCGGCGCTCTCGATAGGCACGGCCCATGGGCGCCGGACGAATTCGGCGGCGCCACTTGGTGGGGCCGAGATCCACGAAGGCTCTGGAGACGAACAGATCGTCCAGGCTCACCGATTCATCGGCATATTCCACGTTGGCGATGGCGGATTTCAGGACTTTCTCCACATCCTTGGCTGCTTTCTTTCGCGAGAAGCGCAGCAGATTCAGGGCATCCTCCACTTGGAGGCCCCGGATCTGGTCAATCACCAGCCTCGCCTTGCGGGGTGACCCTTTAAAGTATTTGCCTACTGCTCTTTTTTCCATGGTTCAATTCCTCTTGAGCCTGCGTTATTTCCGGGCCATCTTCTTTGACGCTTTGGACGTGTGGCCCTTGAAGAAGCGGGTGGGGGCAAACTCACCCAACTTGTGGCCCACCATATTCTCCGTCACATAGACAGGAATGAACTTCTTGCCGTTGTGAACCGCAATCGTCTGGCCCACCATTTCCGGTACGATCGTGGAACGACGGGACCAGGTCTTGATCACCTGCTTCTTCTCCTGATCCATATTGGCCAATACCTTTTTCAAAAGGTGATCGTCAATAAAAGGTCCTTTTTTGATTGACCGTGACATGCCTGGCTCCTCCTACTTACTTTCGCCGGCGGATAATGTACTTGCCGGTGTCTTTGTTGCTTCGAGTCTTGAAGCCCTTGGTGGGCACACCCCAGGGGGACACCGGATGGCGACCGCCGCTGGTCCGGCCCTCGCCGCCGCCGTGCGGGTGATCGATGGGATTCATGGCGACACCGCGCACCGTGGGCCGCACACCCAGCCAGCGCTTTCGGCCGGCCTTGCCTACGTTGATGTTGCCGTGGTCCTGGTTGCCGACCTGACCCATGGTGGCCCGGCATTCCAGCAGAATCTTGCGCAGCTCGCCGCTGGGCAGCCGGACAACGGCATATTTGCCTTCCTTGGCCAGGAGCTGGGCTGCCGTGCCGGCACTGCGCACCAGCTGGCCGCCCTTGCCGGGTCGCAACTCCAGGTTGTGCACAAAGGAACCGAGGGGGATCTTGTGCATCGGCAGGCAGTTGCCCACCTGAATATCGGCGTTGACCCCGCTCATCACCGTATCGTCCACCTTCAGCCCTTCGGGAGCCAGGATATAGTTCTTGGCGCCGTTGGCATAATGCAAACGGGCAATGTTGGCGGAGCGGTTGGGATCATATTCGATGGCCGCCACCCGGGCTGGGACGTCATCCATCCGGCGCTTGAAATCGATGACCCGGTACTGCTGCTTGTGCCCGCCGCCACGATGACGCACCGCCACGCGCCCCTGGTTGTTCCGGCCGCTGCACCGCTTCTTCGGCTCCAGTTCGGATTTCAGCGGCTTGATGTCCGTCAGCTCGCTGTAATCCAGTGTCGTATACTGTCTTCGACTCGGTGTTACGGGTTTATGCGTTTTGATGCCCATTTGAAACTCATCCTAATTGGTTATATTTAGAGATTCTCGAAATACTCGATCATCTTTTCGCCTTTTTTGATCTTGACCATGGCTTTCTTGTAGCCAGGCTTCCGACCTTCATAGCGCCCCATACGCCGCTTCTTGTGGGGCACATGGATAATGCGCACGGAGTCCACTTTCACTTCGAAGATTTTTTCCACCGCCTCGCGGATGGAGGGTTTGTTGGCGTCCTGATGAACCCGGAAGGAAATGTACCCGCCTTCCTCCTTCAGCTTGAGGGCTTTTTCCGTCAAGTGTGGCTTTCGCAGAATCTGATAGATGTCTTTCATTTTCGCAATACCTCCTGCAGCTGAAGAATGGCGCCACGGGTAAACAGGATCTGATCGTAATTGAGCACGTCGTAGATGTTGACTCCGCTTTCCGGCACAAACTTCACCCGGGGCAGGTTCCGGGAAGAGAGGACGGCGTTGGTGTTGGCCGGATTGTCCACCACCAGCAGCTTCCGCTCCAGACCCAGACCGTCCACGAGCTTGACAAACTCCTTGGTCTTGTGAGTCGGCAGCTCCAGGCTGTCCACCACCAGGATCTGGTCCTGGCGGATTTTTTCGGAGAGGGCCGAGCGCAGGGCACCGACCCGTTTCTTGCGCGGAAAGCGATAGGAATAGTCACGCGGTTTCGGGCCGAAAATGGTTCCGCCATGTCGCCACAGCGGCGAGCGAATACCACCCACCCGGGCTCGGCCCGTGCCCTTCTGCCGCCAGAGCTTTCGGGTGGATCCCCGGACTTCCGTGCGGGTCTTGGTGGAGTGCGTACCCCGCCGCGCCACGGCCATATAATGACGAACCGCTTCCCAGATCAACGTCTCCCTGAGTTCCACGCCGAACACGCTGTCCTCGAGCTCCAGCTGGCCCACGATTTCGTTTTGTAAATTCTTGACATCCAATACTGGCATCTTCCTACCCCGTTCAGAGTTTTATTTCTTTCTGATGAGAACGTAGCTCCCGTTATGTCCGGGAACCGCACCTTTTACCAGCAATACATTCTTGTCCGGCATGATCTTGACCACTTCCAGGTTGCGGACGGTCACCTGCCGGAAACCGGTATGGCCGGGCATGCCCATTCCCTTGATGACCCGGGAGGGGTAGGCCGATGCGCCGATGGACCCCGGCGCCCGATGAAACATGGAACCGTGGGAGGCTCGGCCGCCATGGGCTCCGTGTCGCTTGATCACGCCCTGGAAGCCCTTCCCCTTGCTTTTGCCGGTCACGTTCACTTTTTCGTTCACCTGAAAAACGGCGTCGGCGCGGATTTCCTGGCCGACCTCGATCTCGTCCATGGCGACCAGTGCTTTGAATTCCCGCAGTATACGGCTGGGCGCCACCTGGGCCCGCTGAAAATGGCCACGCAAGGGCCGGGTCACATTCTTGGCCGCTGACGATTCGACCAAACCGACCTGGACGGCTTCGTAACCCTCACGGGCGATGGTTTTCTTCTGAACCACAACACAAGGCCCGACCTCTATGGCCGTCACGGGAACGACAACACCATCTTCCCGGAAAATCTGGGTCATGCCTATTTTCTTTCCAATCATTCCCTCAACCATCGGTCGCTCCACAATTGAATTTATTTATGCTCGGCGCCAAAGGCTTTGATTTCGACATCGATGGCCGCCGGCAGGTCCATCTTCATGAGCTGATCCAGGGTGTCCGGCGTCGGCTCCAGAATGTCGATCAAGCGCTTGTGGGTGCGGATCTCAAACTGCTCGCGCGATTTTTTGTCCACATGGGGTGAACGGTTGACCGTAAACCGGTTGATCGTCGTGGGCAGCGGAATGGGTCCGGAGACCTTCGCCCCGGTCCGCAACGCGATGTCGACGATCTCCGTGGTCGACTGATCGAGAACCCGATAGTCATAAGCCTTCAAACGAATTCTGATAATTTCATCAATCATAGTTCACCAAAACCACAATTTTAGTTTCGATTGTAAGAAGTCGGACCGAATCTCAACATCGACTCACCGGCGGCGCACGGCCGGCTTGGAAACCTCACCCTCGTGTTGTGCCTGGGCAGGGAATATACTGGCGAGCGATGCCTTTTTCTAAGATCCGGTATTCAACTTATCAGGTCCGGCAGTGGAACCAGGGAGGTTCTTACCCGACCTATAGCGTTTCGACGACATTCGTCGTACCGAGAGCTTGAGTATTATATCGGTGAAAACCAATAAATCAAGTTTTTTCTTGCATTATTTTCAAAAAAACATACCCCCGGAACCGGCGTCCGGCGGCGACGCAATCCGTCACTCCCTGCGGGGGCAGCCGGCGGTCCGACCTATGGTCAGGCGTTGGCCTCGCCGCGGATGATAGACTCGGCCAGCTGCTGGGGCACCGGCTCGTATTGGCTGAAATGCATGGAGTAACTGGCCCGTCCCTGGGTCAGGGAGCGAAGATCCGTAGCGTAACCGAACATTTCCACCAGCGGCACCAGCGCGCTGATCACCTGCGTGCTGCCCCGGTGGTCCAGGTTGGAGATCTTGCCCCGCCGGGCGTTGAGGTTGCCGATGACGTCGCCCATGTATTCCTCGGGCGTGACGATCTCCACTTTCATGACCGGCTCCAGCAGGATGGGCCCTGCCTTGCGGGCGCCGTTCTTGAACGCCATGGATCCGGCGATGCGGAAGGCGATCTCCGAAGAATCCACTTCGTGGTACGAGCCGTCGTGGAGTACCGCCCGCAGGTCGATCATCTCGTAACCGGCCAGAACGCCCAGTTCCATGGCCTCGGTGATGCCCCGCTTGACTGCCGGGATGTAGTCCTTGGGGATGACGCCGCCGACGATCTGGTTGTCGAATACAAACCCGCTGCCCGGCGCCAGCGGCTCCAGTTGCAGCTTGACATGGCCGAACTGGCCGCGGCCGCCCGTCTGCCGGACAAAGCGACCCTCAGCCGCCACCGCCTTGGTGATGGTCTCGCGGTAGGCCACCTGCGGCTTGCCCACCCGGGCATTGACCTTGAACTCGCGGAGAAGGCGGTCGGTGATGATTTCCAGATGGAGCTCGCCCATGCCGGAAATGATGGTCTGCCCCGTTTCTTCGTCCACCCGGACCCGAAAGGTCGGGTCCTCGGCCGACAACTTGTTGAGGGAGATGCCGAGCTTGTCGATATCGGCCTGGGTGTTGGGCTCAATGGCCACGGAGATGACGGGGGCCGGGAAATCTATGGATTCCAGCAGAACGGGATACGTGCGGTCACAGATGGTGTCACCGGTCTTAACGCTCTTCAAGCCGACGACGGCGGCGATGTCGCCGGCCCACAGTTCCTGGATGTCTTCCCGTTTGTTGGCATGCATCTTGAGCAGACGACCGATCCGTTCCGATTTGCGCTGAGAGGAATTGTACACGGTGGAGCCGGATTTGAGTCCCCCGCTGTAAACGCGGATGAACGCCAGCGCGCCCACATACGGATCCGTCATGATCTTGAACACCAGCGCACTGAAGGGCTCATCGTCATTGGCACGGCGCACCAGGACGCCCTCTTCACCGTCGGTGCCCTCCACCGCTGGGATATCCAGCGGTGAGGGCAGGTACTCGACGATGGCATCGAGCAGCGGCTGGACGCCCTTGTTCTTGAAGGCCGCGCCGCAAAAAACCGGCGTGAAGCGCAGGTTGACGGTCCCCTCCCGCACACAGCGCCGGATCTCATCCACGGACAGAGGCTTGCCCTCGAGATACTTCTCCATCATGTGATCGTCCACGTCCACGACGGTCTCCAGCATCCGGTCGTGAAAGCTTTCCGCCTCGTCCCGGTATTCGGCCGGAATTTCCTGTATCTGGTAGCGGGCGCCGAGATGCTCTTCCTCGTATATGAGCGCTTTCATGGTGACCAGGTCGATGACACCACGGAACCCGTCCTCACTCCCCAAGGGCAGCTGCAGGGCCACGGGCACCGTGTTCAGTCGGGCGCGCATCATGGCCAGGCAGTTGACGAAATCGGCACCGGGTCGATCCATCTTGTTGATGAAGGCGATGCGCGGCACACGGTAGCGGTCGGCCTGGCGCCACACCGTCTCCGACTGGGGCTCCACGCCGCCCACGGCACAGAACACAGCCACGGCACCGTCCAGTACCCGCAGCGAACGTTCCACCTCCGCCGTGAAATCCACGTGACCCGGCGTGTCGATGATGTTGATGCGATGGTCCTGCCAGAAACAGGTCGTCGCCGCCGAGGTGATGGTAATGCCCCGCTCCTGTTCCTGGATCATCCAGTCCATCGTGGCGGTCCCTTCATGGACCTCGCCCATACGATGTGTGATGCCGGTATAAAACAGAACCCGTTCGGTGGTGGTGGTTTTACCGGCGTCGATATGGGCCATGATGCCGATATTGCGATTTCTCTCCAGAGGTACGATTCTGCCCACGGTGTGCTCCTCAGTGATCCAACTCGACGATATAACCGGTCACCCGGACCGCCGCCTGATCCGCCGCTGTGCGGCAGGGCGTATTTCGCCGGCCGTCCCTTGCTTGCCGGGATTCGCCAAAAGAAAGCCCACAAAGATCAGGTGTTGGTTAGACTAAAAAATCACAGCCCGGATTCTCCGGACTGTGATTTCGAAATCAGGGGTATGAAAAAACAGGTGGCGTTACCAGCGGAAATGAGCGAAGGCCTTGTTGGCTTCGGCCATTCGATGAGTGTCTTCCTTTTTCTTGATGGTGGAACCACGCTGGTTGAAGGCGTCGATCAACTCGTTGGCCAAACGCTCTTTCATGGTTTTTTCGCCACGCTCCCGGGAATAGCTGATCAGCCAGCGAATGGCCAGCGATTGCTGGCGTTCCGGGCGAACATCGACCGGAACCTGGTAGTTGGAACCACCGACCCGGCGGGATTTGACCTCTACCTGGGGCCGGGCATTGTCCACCGCCTTCTTGAAGACCTTGAGCGGATCTTCCTTGACCTTGTCGGCGATGACGTCCATGGCACTGTAGAAAATGCGCTCTGAGACGGTTTTCTTGCCCTGGAACATCATGGAATTGATAAACCTGGTCACCAACTGGCTGTTATACACCGGATCCGGCGCCGCTGGTCTTTTGGGAACTTCTCTTCTTCTCGGCATTGGATTCTCCGCAGATCTAAACGTTATTTTTTGGGCCGCTTGGTCCCGTATTTGGACCGGGAGTTACCCCGGTTGTCCACGCCGCCGCAATCCAGCGTGCCGCGGACGATATGATAGCGCACGCCCGGCAGGTCTTTCACACGACCGCCGCGCACCAGCACGATATTATGTTCCTGCAGTGTGTGCCCTTCACCTGGAATGTAGGTGGTGACCTCGATTCCGTTCGTCAACCGGACACGAGCCACCTTTCGCAGCGCCGAATTCGGCTTCTTGGGCGTCGTGGTGTATACGCGCGTACAAACACCCCGCCGCTGCGGACATTCCAGCAGGGCCGGCGACTTGGTCTTCGCCTTCTGCAATTTTCGACTTTTCCGAACCAACTGGTTAATCGTAGGCACGTCCTTCTCCTTGCCGCTAATTTTCACCTTCCGGAAAGCACACCCGTGCCTCCGAAGCTCCGGCACTATAGCAAAAGCACCCCGGACTGTCAAGTCCCTTTGCGATAAAACAAACCGCCACCGGCGATGTTTCTCTATCGTCGCGGCGCGGAATTAAATACTCCATCGCCGTATATTTGTCAAGCTTTTTCCATTGGCAAACCCACCATTCGGCATGGATAACGGCGATCGCGGCCGACAGAGAAACAATCGGCCGCGGTCTTCAGGCGCCTGTCCCGAACATAATGATGACGAATTCCAGACCCTCGTCGGCATCGGTCCAGATCTGATGCACCATCCCGGCCGGCACGAAAAGCGTCAGCCCCTCCTCCAGCAGCATGATTCGATCGCCCAACCGACCTGTCCCGCGGCCGCGGGTAAAGATCAGGAGGGTGGAAAAAGGATTGGTGGCGTCAGCCGGATCGCGATTGATCATCATGCCCGGAGTGACCTTATACCAGGCTGTGCGCAGGCCCAAATCATAGTACAGAGGGACGGCGTTCCCGCCGTGCACCCGGCGGCTGTGGTCCTCGCCGAAACGCAGTACCTCCGGCACTCCCGGGGTGAAAAAATGAAAACCGAGGGGCAGTGCCACCCGCGGCAGAAAGTCGGGTGGAGGCGCAAAACCTTCCATCAGAGCAAGATCCAAGGGCGCCGGATCGGACATGCGGGCCCGGCCGCCGGCGGTCAAAAAATTCCATTGCCCGCGGCAGATTTTGTCCAATGTCTCCGCGTCCATGGTGAAAAAGAATGAGGGCTCCCCGGGAAAACCCGGGCGAATCGTTACTTTTTCGGCGGCGACCGGATCGATGCGGACGCACCATCTGCCGCCGCCGGGCCCGGTAATCTCGACGCCGAAGGAGAGAGCCGCCGCCGGCAGTACGTCATGGGCGGCATAATCCTTCGCCAGTTCTTCGAGCATCCGGACGGATTCCTTCGTTTCCGCCGCCGATGCAGCCACGGTCAGGCCGGCCAATCCGACACAAAACAACAGCCGCCAACCTCCTTTGCCAAAAACCATTCCTCCTCCATGCACCGGTCTTGATGGCTGCGGACCCTTTCCACTGCAGCGCTCATACGTCCCGCCCGCTTATTACCCCCCCCATTTCCGGTCAGGGGCTTCGAGCCTCATCCGGCGCCGAATGATCGGCACCACTCAGTCCAGAAGAAAATACAAGAAAGGAATCCCCCAACCCAGCACGAGAGTGGCCCCCAGATTGATCATCACGATGAGGGGCAGATCGGGTAAACGGCGACGCCAGGCGACATAATTGATCCCTATGGCCAGAATGACGGTATGCATCAGTCCGAAGATCCACCAGGCATAGGCACCGAAAAACCGGATCATCAGGACGCGGTAGATGACACTCAGCGCCGGCCCCACCATCAGGGCGCTCACCAGGAACAAGGCGCCCAGGGCCAGGAAACGGCCCAAGGGACTGGGCCCCTCAGCCGTGCGGTTCATGGTGAAACGAAACGCACTGCACAGCAACATGCCCATCAAGCCGCCCGTGATTAGGCCCACCAGAATGATTTCTTTCATGGGCTCCCTATTCGATCGCTTTCAACCGCCCCTGGTCGGTAAGTGACGGCGGCGAGTCATTTTGCCGGTGATTTGAACCATTATAGCGGCATTCCGGCACCGGCCACAAGAAAAGATGCAATACAACGGGGAAAAAAGGCCGCGGCGTCGGCCGCCGGCCCCCGTTACCACCAGGGAAAAATTTCCAAATACTGAAATTGACCTGCCCGGCAAGTTGTGATATGAATATCTGTTTTTTTGCTTGAGCGGGAGGAATCATGACCATCGAGCGTAAACTTCTGGACCTGGCCAACAAGCGCGAAAAGGCGCTGGTCGGTGGCGGCGAGGACCGTATCGCCAAACAGCACGCCCAAGGCAAGTACTCGGCCCGGGAACGGCTGGAAAAGATTCTGGACGAAGGCAGCTTCGAGGAATTCGATATCTTCGTCACCCATCGCTGCACTGATTTCGGCATGGACAAGAGCCAACCCCTGACCGACGGTGTCATCACCGGCTACGGAACCATCAACGGCCGTCTGGTGTTTGTGTTCTCCCAGGACTTCACCATCTTCGGTGGATCGCTGTCCAAAGCCTATGCCGAAAAAATCTGCAAGATCATGGACATGGCCGCCCGGGTGGGAGCGCCCGTCATCGGCCTGAACGACTCCGGCGGTGCGCGGATCCAGGAAGGCGTCGATGCCCTGGCCGGCTATGCCGATATATTTCTGAAAAATGTTCTCTATTCGGGCGTAGTGCCCCAAATCTCCCTGATCCTCGGCCCCTGTGCCGGCGGCGCCGTCTATTCACCGGCCATCACCGATTTTGTCATGATGGTGCAAAACAGCTCGTACATGTTCCTGACGGGACCCAAGGTCGTCAAGCAGGTCACCCGCGAGGATGTCAGCATCGAGCAACTCGGTGGCGCCGCGATCCACTCCGGTCAGAGCGGCGTGGCCCACCTGCAGTTCGAAAACGAGGACATGGCGTTCGACGCCCTGAAACAGCTCCTCTCCTTTCTGCCCCAGAACAATACCGAGATGCCGCCGGTGCTGGAAAGTACCGACCCCATCGACCGCGCGGACGAAAGTCTCAATCTCATCCTACCCGAGAATCCCAACAAACCTTACGATATCAAGGATATCATTCAACGCGTGGTGGATCAGGGAGAGTTCTTCGAGATTCATCCCGATTTCGCATCCAACCTGGTGGTGGGCTTTGCCCGGTTCAACGGGCGTCCGGCAGGTATCGTCGCCAATCAGCCCAAGGTGCTGGCTGGTGTCCTGGACAACAATGCCTCCATCAAGGGCGCCCGTTTCGTGCGCTTTTGCGACGCCTTCAACATTCCGCTGGTCACCTTCGAGGATGTGCCCGGTTTCATGCCCGGCACCAAGCAGGAATACGGCGGCATCATCCGCAACGGCGCGAAACTGCTGTTCGCCTTTGCCGAAGCCACTGTCCCCAAGGTAACCATCATCATCCGAAAGGCTTACGGCGGCGCTTATTGCGTCATGAGCTCCAAGCACCTGCGGGGGGATGTCAACCTGGCCTGGCCGACGGCGGAAATCGCAGTGATGGGGCCCGACGGCGCCGTGGAGATTATCTATCGCAAGGAAATCGACACCGCCGCGGACAAGCCGGCCAAAACCGCCGAACTGAAGGAAAAATACAGCGACCTCTTCGCCAATCCGTACAATGCCGCCCGCAAGGGCTATATCGACGACGTCATCGACCCGACGGAGACCCGCTTCCGCATCATTAAGGCGATGACCATGCTGACCAACAAGCGGGACGTCAATCCGCCCAAGAAGCACAGCAACATCCCGCTGTAAGCCAGGAGTGTGCCGCCACATGGATATCTCGGATGCCTTAACCATCAGTGCTCTCGGTATCGGTGTCGTTTTTCTGGGGCTGATTTTCACCAGCCTGCTGATTTCTTCGTTTTCCACCATTCCCAGGCTGCTCGCCCGGAAAACCGAACCGGCCGCGGAGAAACCCCTGGTCCCTGCCGCAACCGCTCCGGCCGAGATCGATCCGGACATCCTGGCCGTCCTGACGACGGTCCTGGAAGTGGAGTTGCGGCTGTACCATGGCCACCATGGCCAACGGCTGACCATCTCGGGCCTGCGACCCAGCACCGCCTGGACGGACTCGGGAAGAATGCGTGAATACCCGGCCAAGGGAGGACCCAAATCATGAGAGAGTACATCCTGAAAATCGCCGGCAAGGAGTACCGTTCGGAGATCAAGGAGATCACATCCGAGCACGCCCGGATCGTCGTCAACGATCAGGAATTCGTGGTGGAACTCCTTGAATTGGGCCGGAAGAAGATTTCCGCGCCCGAATTCTCCCGGCCGCCCTTGGCCGAAGCTGCGGCAACACCCCGGCCGGCCACCGTTTCGGCGACGACGCCGGCCCAAGGTGCCCGTCCCGCCGGCGGTGAGGGCGTCCATGCCCCACTGCCGGGACTGATCCTGGATGTGTTCATCAAGGAGGGAGATAAGGTCCAGGCCGGGCAGGATCTGGTGCTCATGGAAGCCATGAAAATGGAAAACCATATCCAGGCGCCGCATAACGGTACTGTCAAGAAACTGTTCGTGAAGAAGGACGACAACGTCATGGAAGGGGACGTGTTGGTGGAGATCAGCCGTCCGGCCATGACCACACTCTAGCCGTGCCGTGCGGTCCGGGCATACGGGGCCGCCCGGCCAGGCATCGGGAGCGCCCCGACAACCTTCGATGAGATGTGACCTATGAACCGTCCAGATCGCAACAACAGAATCTGCGTCATCCCGGAGCCCCATCGGATCCGGTGGCTGGCGCCCCTCGTGTTTTCCCTGCTTCTGTCCGCCGTCGTCCTGGGCCAGGGGACCTTTCGCGTGCGCCTGACCGACGACCTGTATGCCAAGATCAGCAAGGGGACCGCCGACGGCTTCACCCACGCCTATCCGCGAACAGGAACCGCCGAAGTTGTCCCCGCCACTCGAGGTGAACTGTATAATCGCCGGGACACCCTCATCGGACATTTTATTGTCATCTTTGCCGACGAGTTCGACAGCACCGCCCGGATCCGGCTCGACGAACCCCATCTCCCGGCTGAAATCAGCTACGCCGCCGTTGCGGAAAAGGGGCAGAAATATATCGACATCACGCCTCTCGATGCCGAGGAGTTTTTCATCATCAGCGGCAAAGGCTGGCAAAACACATCGCCCGACGAACTGAAGGCGGCCATGAAAGGTCTCCTGTATGATGAATCGGGCGAACAGGTGGCCCAGTTCCGTCTACTGAGCATCGGCCCCGAGGAAAGCATCGGCCAGATCACCGGCTTTGCCGCAGGCAAATTCCGGCGGGATCTCCATCAGGGCGAGTTCCTGAGCTATTTCGACCAAGTCGTCCAGGGCACAGGCTTTGCCAACCTGTCCTACCTGAACATGATCATGCTCATCATCGGCGGAGTCTTCATTTACCTGGGCATCGCCAAGGACTACGAACCACTGTTGTTGGTACCCATCGGCTTCGGCATCCTCATCGGCAACATCCCCATGCCCCTCCAGCTGTTCAACGCCATTTCCGTCTACATGATCGATCCCATCACTCACGAGTACGTGTTCAACACCACCACCAACAGCGTCATGGGCTTGCTCTATTTCGGAGTGCGATCGGGTCTTTACCCGCCCCTGATTTTCCTGGGAATCGGCGCGCTGACGGATTTCTCCAGCCTGCTGTCCAATCCCAAGAGCGTCCTGCTGGGCGCTGCCGCCCAGATGGGGATTTTCATCACCTTCCTGGGCGCCCTGTGGCTGGGCTTTTCCCCGGCCAACGCCGCCTCCATCGGCATCATCGGCGGGGCCGACGGCCCCACCGCCATTTTTCTGTCTTCGCGGCTCGCCCCTTCTCTCATCGGCCCCATTGCCATCGCCGCCTATTCCTACATGGCCATGGTACCCATCATCCAGCCGCCCATCATGAAGCTACTGACCAGCAAGAAAGAGCGGCTGATCCGCATGAAACCGGGACGCAAGGTCAAGCAGATCGAAAAAATCCTGTTTCCGATCGTGGGCATGGTGCTGACCACCTTGCTGGCCCCGGGCGGCATGCCGCTCCTGGGCATGCTGTTCTTCGGCAACCTGCTCAAGGAGTCGGGCGTCACCAGCCGCCTGTCCAAGACCGCCTCCAGCGCCCTGCTGGATATCTGCACCATCCTGTTGGGCGTTTCGGTGGGAGCGTCCACGACGGCCCAGGTTTTTCTCAACGAGAAATCGGTCCTGATTTTCGTGCTGGGGGTTCTCTCTTTCGCCGTGGCTACGGCATCGGGTGTCCTGTTTGCCAAAATCATGAACCTGTTCGTCAAGGACAAGGTGAATCCCCTCATCGGTGCCGCCGGCGTATCGGCGGTTCCCGACTCGGCGCGCGTCGCCCAGATGGTCGGCCGGGCGGAAGATCCCAACAATTACCTGCTAATGCACGCCATGGGCCCCAACGTCGCCGGTGTCATCGGTTCGGCCATTGCCGCCGGTGTGTTTTTGGGAATTTTCTAGGAGAATATCATGAGTAAAATCATCGCCGTCATTCCCAATATCTGCGAGGGCAGAGACCAGAAATTCATCGAGGAGCTCACCGTCCGGCTGGATCATGTGCCCAATCTGATGATGCTGGACGTCTCCCGGGACAGCGTCCGCAACCGCACGGTCTTTGCCTTCACCGGGACCCGGGAGTCCCTGGTGGAGGGCGGGCTGCTCCTCTACGAGGAAGCCCTGAAGAAGATTGACATGCGGCGGCACCAGGGCGAATATCCCCGTATCGGCGCCGTGGACGTTTTTCCCTTCGTTCCCCTCAAGGACACGACCATCGAGGAGACGGTGGAGCTGTCCATAGATTTCGCGCGCCAGGTGGCCCACCGTTTCAACCTGCCGGTCTACCTCTTTTCAGAATCCGCCCGTTACGCCGCGCGGCGGGATATCGAGAACATCCGCCAGGGGGAATTTGAGGGTTTCCCTGAAAAAATCAAGGATCCCCGTTGGAAACCTGATTTCGGCCCAGACGAATTCCCACCCGATGCCGGTGCCACCATCATCGGCGCCCGCCATCCCCTCATCAGTTTCAAGGTGCTGCTGAACAACGGCACCCTGGAAATGGCCCGCGCCATTTGCCAGATGCTGCAGGCACCCCACAGCGGTATCTGCCACGTCAAGGCCAACTCCGGCCTGGACAATTCCACCGGCCTGCCCTTCATCACCGTGTCCATCCACAATTTCCGGGGCACGCCCATGTATCGCGTCATCGAGATCATCCGCCTGGAGGGCCATCGCTTCGGCGTGGCCATTCGCAAAGTGGAGATGATCGGCCTGATTCCGGAAATCGCCTTCATCGAGTCGGCCCAATACTACATGGGCATCCAGGGCTTCGATCACGAAAAACTGCTGGAGCGCAACATCCAGCGACATCTTAATGAGAAATTCCTGTTTTCCGAATGATCCGGCACTCTTTCCATCAGGAACGCCGGCCGACCGGGCCGCCCCCCGTGTCGATGGGTTGGCGGAAGTCGGTCTGTATTGAAGGATTCAGTCCAGGGGATTGGTGGCGGTGGATTCCATAAAGGCCAGCACCTCCGCGGCCGTACGCAAGCCGCCCCGGGCGCCCGGTTCCGTGCAGCTGAGAGCGGCGGCGGCGTTGGCGAAGCGGAGCGTTCGCCCTACCGGCCAGCCCTGCAGGTAGGCGTAAATAAACGCGCCATGAAACACATCACCGGCACCGGTGCTGTCCACCGCCCGGATGGTATATCCCGGCACCCGAACGAATTCATCCCCCCACAGGAAGCAGACGCCCTGTGGCCCCACCGTGACGGCCAGGAAGCCCGGACAGAAACGCCGCATGGCCCGCAGCGCGCGGTGCAGCTCCGCTTCACCGCTGAGCACCCGGGGGAAATTTTCGGACATGATGCAGAAATCCGTGCAGGCGAGCAAGGTCGTCGATTTGTCCCGCACCTTGTCAATATCCAAAACGGTCACCATGCCTTTTTCCCTGGCCCGGCGGGCACACCACAGGGCCGCGTCCTGGTCGTGGCCGTCCAGGTGGAGGACCGGCGCGCAGCAGATCGCGTCTTCCGTCAGTTCGCCCGGCCGAAAATTCAGGCTGTCAGGACGGCTCCAGAAGATGGTCCGTTCCCCCGACTGGCCGTCCACCACGATGGTGGCCGCCTGATTGGCTGTTCCCGGCTCCGTGACCAAACAGCGGCAGTCGACGCCGCTCACCAGCAGGCTGTCGCGGGCGATCCGCCCATATCCGTCATCCCCCACCTTGCCGATATACCGTACTCGCTCCAGACCCAGGCGGCGGCAGGTGATCATGGCCGTGGCCACCTGCCCGCCCGGCAGGATCCGTTCGGTTAAGATCTCCTCCTTGCCGCCCCGGTCGGGGTACCGGTCCACGTGCAGCAACCGGTCCACGGCGTTGAGCCCCATGCCTACCACCTGAAAGGGCATGTCCACGAGGTCGGGCACCGCAAAAACGTATGTTTCCCAGTGTTGCTTCATGTCGGGGCACTCCGTCCGCCGGGATCGGCCGATCGATCGGTTCAGGCGAACTCCCGCCACGCGCGGATATCGATTCCCCCTGTTTTGTCGAGCAGCATTTGGATGGAACGCGGCATATCGATGGCCGACTCCGCCGGCAGATAGGCGACCAGATAGGCTTCGTCATTCTCAGGCGCCAGCGCCACGCGGTGATCATCGGTGATGGGCGTACCGAAGGGTCCGGTGGCGTCGGCCAGAGTGGGCTTGCCCTCGAGCTTGAAGGGCCCCCGCAAGCCGTTGATGCTTTCGCCGGCCATTCCGCGCCGCAGGGTCAGGGGCGGCTCAATGGAATCGGTTTTCATGACGCAGCAGGGTGCCAGTGTGTACAGCGAGAGCAGATTGTTGAAATCCACCAGCGGCATGACCCGCGGCAGGCCGTCGCCCTTCATCACGCGACGCATCAGACTCTCCGACGATATGCGGTGGCGGGTGGGGTCCGTACCCGCCTCGCGAAAGAGCTGCCTCAGGCCGGCGATCATCGGCAGGTTCGATGAGCGCTGGCCCTGCATCCAGACCCGGAACTGTCGTTCCTCCTGCTCCATGACTCTGGCCAGCCGCTGCGGACTGAAATCCGCCGCCAGCGCGATATGGGCAAAATACAGTTTCCAGCCGGCCAGTTCCAGCCGGCATTCCCATTGGCTAAATTTCACAATCATCTCTCCTTTTTCGGGGCCCGCCGGTACTATCCGTCGCGGTTCCCGCCGACTGTCTGAATCCGTTGTCGCCACGGTCACTCGCCGGTTGGGGCTTGTCGGTTGCGGGGGAGGAATATGCCGGAAAGGCTAGCTGTTCTTGTGGCCGGAAGCGGATTCCTCCACTTTTCCCAGCCGGACCTTGCCCGCCAATACGAACCGATTACCTTTGGCCAAGGTTTTGCTTTTCAGTGTGAACACGCCGTTGGCGGCGGCAGGTCCGGTCCACTCCCGGATCCGTTGGGGCAAGTCAAACGACGGAGCGTTGTCGGCCACCTCCACGGCCAGCCGATCGGTGGAAGAAAGGGTGATCCGGATGCCGATCTGGCCCTGCTGGTGATCGCCGTTGTACCCCTTTTCCAGAACAGCGTTACAAATGTCTCCGACACAGTTCACCAGATCGCGACGGGGCTCAGGGGCCAGGCCCAGCTTGGACAGAGCGCTCTCGATAAACTGGCTGACGAAATCGATCATGATCTCGCTGGGAGCGAATTCGACGGCCACCCATTCCTTGTTTGTCGATTTCCCGGTCATCGTTGACAATCCCGCTGGTGAACGGCTCCGACGGACGTTCTTATCTTCTTTATAAGACAGATCGTGCATTTTTGCAAGCTGAACCTGCGAACCGCCGGGCGAGGCGCAACCGTTGGTGGCTGATACCCCCTCTGATATAATGCCAGGCAGGGAGCCGGCGGGAGGGAACCATGACCGTCGAAAATTACGAGCCCCAGGCCTTGGGGGCCTTACACGACGCGCTGGAGAATCTTCTGCGGCGCACACCCCTCACCGAGCGACTGGCTGACGATCCACTCCAATTCCCTCACGGTTATGCCAGCCGCAGGGATCGTGAGATCGTCGGCTGGCTGGCCGCGGGTTTGGCGTACGGCCGGCGGGACTATTTCCAGCCCGTCCTTCGGAGCATTTTTCAGCGCATGGGCAACCGCCCCTGGCTGTTTATCAAGAAAATGCGTCTCCCCAGCGAAACCACCTATTTCGATGACTTGCTCTACCGTTTCAACAACGGTCGCGATCTGGCCGCCGTCATGGCCGTGCTGCAGGAAATCTACACCGGCTGGCCCTCGCTGGAGAGTTATTTCCGCCACTTCATGCCGGAGCCGGAAGCGGACACCGTTCTGCCCGCCCTGCAGGGCGCATTGGCCGACATGCGCCGGCGGCTGACCCTGATTCTCGGGAAGTATCCCGATCTGGACCGTCACGTTCGCAATCCGTTCTTCCTGTTGCCTGACGCCGGCGGGCCAGGCCCCTGCAAGCGGCCGCTCATGTTTCTGCGCTGGATGGTACGCCGCGAGTCGCCCGATCTGGGCCTGTGGACGTCCTTCTCACCGGCCCGTCTTGTCGTCCCGCTGGACACCCATCTCTTCCGCGTCTCCCGCCGCCTGGGGCTGACGGACCGCCGCCGCCCCGACCGGCAGGCCTCCCTGGAGATCACGGCCTTTTTTCGCCGCCTCTGCCCGGCAGACCCTGTCCGCTATGATTTCCCCCTGATGCTGTTCGGCGCCGAGACCTGCACCGTCGAGCCGAGCTGTGCCCGCATCACCGCGAAAGGCGCATGTCCCCTCGGCCCGTTCTGCCGGCGCTCGCCAGACACGGGCTGATGCCGGGGAATTCGCCCGGAATCAGCCTATCCGCCATACCGGCGGATCGTCAGGTATCCACTATGAGGCGTAGGTTGGCAGATGATGAAAAGCCCCATCGCCATCGGCCGGTTGTTCCAGCACGGCTCCATCGTTCCCGGCCGGTCTTCCGTGTTTATGATGCCGTTGGAGTGGTGACATGACGACGATCCCCAAAAAAGACGGCCCGGGACGATATCTCCCGGGCCGTATGGTCGTTCAGCCACCGCTTTTTCGGACCGGACAGCCGGTCTACAGCTTGTCGGCTTCCATGACGGTGATGGAGGTCATGGTGACGATGTCGTCCACGGTGAAGTTGTACGTCAACAGATTGATGGGTTTGCGCATCCCCAGCAGCATCGGGCCCACTGCATCAGCCTTGCCCAGGTGCTGTACCAGCTTATAGGCAGCGTTGGCGCTGAACAGCTCGGGAAAAATCAGGACATTGGCATCACCCTGGATCTGAGAATGTGGAAAATTGTCCTGGGTGAATTCGGGCACCAGCGCCGTATCGGCCTGCATGTCCCCCTCGAAAACAATATCGGGTCGCCGTTTCCGGGCAATCCTGACCGCCTCCTGAATGGTCTCGATCTCTGCGTTCATCACCGAGCCGAAGTTGGTATAGGAGATGAACGCCACCTTGGGTTCATAGTCGAAGTACCGGGCCGCATCGGCGCTCATGATGGCGATCTCGGCCAACTCGTCGGCCGTGGGCTTCAGGTTGACGGTGGTATCGGCCAGGAAGATGACGCGATCCTTCATGATCATCATGTACAGGCCGGCCACCCGGCGGGCGCCTTCCTTGAGACCGACGACCTGCAGTGCCGGCCGGATGGTTTCGGGATAGGAAGACGTGATACCGGACACCAGACCGTCGGCGTCTTCCATCTCCACCATCATCATACCGAAATACACCGGATCCTGCATCAACCGGCCGGCCAGGTGTGGCGTCATCCCCTTGTATCGCCGTTTTTCGTAGAGTTTCTGGGCATAGGTCGGGGTGCGGTCGTCCATCAGGGGATCCACCGTCTCGTAGTCCTTCAGATCCAGGCCCAGCTGCTGGATCTTGTTGCGGATGACCACGCTGTTCCCCAGCAACACCGGCGTACAGATATCCTCATCGACAATGATCTGGGCGGCACGCAGCACCTTGTCCTCTTCCCCCTCCGGGAACACGATTTTTTTCTTCAGATGTTTGACCTTGTTGATCACCAGCCGGGTCATGCGTTTGGAGAGGCCCAGCATGGATTCCAGCTTCTGGCGGTAGGCCTCGATATCATCGAAGGGCTTTTGGGCCACACCCGTGTCGATGGCCGCCTGGGCCACGGCCGGCGCTTCCCACAGCAGGACACGCGGATCAAAGGGCTTGGGAATGATGTATTCGGGCCCGAAATGCAACTTGATGCCGCCGTAAGCCTTGATCACCCCGTCGGGCACGTCCTGCTTGGCCAGCGTAGCCAGGGCGTGGGACGCCGCCAGTTTCATCTCATTGTTGATGGCCGTCGCGCGCACATCCAGGGCTCCGCGGAAGATGAACGGAAAACCGAGCACGTTGTTGACCTGGTTGGGGTAATCCGAACGGCCGGTGGCCATGATGACGTCAGGGCGGGCGGCCCGGGCGTCCTCGTAGGTGATCTCCGGATCGGGATTGGCCATGGCGAAGATAATGGGATTCTTGTTCATGGAGCGGACCATGTCCTGACTCACCATGTCCTTGGCGGACAACCCGACGAACGCGTCGGCGCCGTCCATGGCCTCGGCGAGGGTCCGTCGGTCGGTATCCACCGCCCACCGCTCCTTGTAGGGATTCATGCCGTCGGTGCGGCCCGTGTAGATGACGCCACGGGTGTCCACCATCATGACGTTCTCTTTCTTGATGCCGAGATCGGTGAAGATCTTGGCGCAGGCGATGCCGGCGGCGCCGGCGCCGCAGATGATCAGCCGGACCTGGGACAGGTCGCGCTCGGTGATTTCACAGGCATTGATCAGGGCGGCACCGGCGATGATGGCCGTTCCGTGCTGGTCATCGTGAAACACGGGAATGTTCATGAGTTCAATGAGCTTTTCTTCGATGTAGAAACATTCCGGCGCCTTGATGTCCTCGAGGTTGATGCCGCCGAACGTAGGTTCCAGCAGCTTGACGGTGCGCACGATTTCGTCCGGATCCTTGGAGTCCACCTCGATGTCGAACACATCGATGTTGCCGAACCGTTTGAACAGGACGCCCTTTCCTTCCATCACCGGCTTGGACGCCAGCGCGCCGATATTCCCCAGGCCCAGCACGGCGGTGCCGTTGGAGACGACGGCCACCAGGTTGCCCTTGCTGGTGTAGCGGAAGGCATCCTCCGGCCGCTCGGCAATATGAAGGCACGGCACGGCCACCCCCGGTGTGTACGCCAGGGACAGATCGCGCTGCGTCAGGCAGGGTTTGGTTGAAATCACCTCGACTTTTCCGGGACGCCCTTTACTATGATATTCCAGGGCTTCCAACTCGCGTCGGCTGAGCGTCATAAAGCCTCCTTCAAGGATAAAACGTGCAAAGAGTATGTTATTTAAAACCCCATCTTATACCAATCCCGGGCAAAAACCAACCGCTTTCGGAGACTCGACGTCACCGTACAGCCCCGTCAGATTCCGGTCGCGCCGGCGCGTTATTTACCGGCCAGTTTCTTGCTGACGTAGTCGGCGCCCACCTGAATGGCCTTTTCATTATCGGGAATAAACCGCTTGGCTTTCAGAAAGATATGCAGTCCATCGAAGGCCACCTTCAACGGCACCAGGCCGGTCTTCTGGAGATAGGCGCCCAGCACCACCATGTTGCCGAACCGGATGTTGCCGAGTTCCGAGGCCATCTCCGTGGCGGGAATGGGCAACCACTCCACATCCTTGCGGGTGGGTTCGATGTCGATCATGGACGTGTTGGTGATAAGCAGGCCGCCCGGCACCAGTTCCTTCTCGAACTTCTCCAGCGACGGCTTGTTCATGGCGACACAGACCGTGGACGCCGTAACCAGCGGCGAGCCGATGATGTGCTCCGAGACCATCACATGGCAATGGGCCGTGCCGCCGCGCATCTCCGGACCGTACGAAGGCAACCAGGACACATCGTAGCCCTGCATCAGGCCAAGCTGCGCGATGGCCACCCCCAGGGAAAGAACGCCCTGGCCGCCGAAGCCGGCGATCTTGATCCGGGGATTGCGATACGGCCCCGGCAGGTCGGCCATGGAAGCCTGTACCACCTTGTCTTCCATGGGGATATCGATGAGCTTTGGCAATTCCGACTTGGGGGGCACGTTCTCGATGTACCGGAACGGCTCGGCTTTCTCCGTGTTGTCCTTGAACACACCCACCGGGAAATACGGCAGCATGTACTTTTCAATCCAGTCCAGGGAATCGGACGGTTGTTTGACCTTCCAGCCGGTGGGGCAACCGGAAAGAATTTCCACCAGGGAAAACCCCTTGCGATCGGCCTGGACCTGCAGTGCCTTGCGGATGGCCTTGCGGGCCTTGGCGCGGGCAGCGGAGTTGTGCAGCGACACCCGCTCGATATACACGGGCGCCTCAAGGCTGGACAGCAACTCACACACCCGGATTGGGAAACCTTCGTTGTGGGGATTCCGGCCATACGGTGACGTGGTGGTCTTCTGCTCCACCAGGGTGGTGGGCGCCATTTGACCGCCCGTCATGCCGTAAATGGCGTTGTTGATGAAAAAAACCGTGATCTGCTCGCCCCGGTTGGCGGCCTGCATGATTTCGTCGCCGCCGATGGCCGCCAGATCGCCGTCGCCCTGATAGCTGATGACGATGCTGTCAGGGTTTGCCCGCTTGACGCCGGTGGCAACCGCCGGTGCCCGGCCGTGGGCCGCCTGGATGTTGCCCACGTCGAAATAGTAGTAGGCAAACACGGAGCATCCGACGGGCGAGATGAGGATGGTCCGTTCGGCCAGATTCAAGTCGGACAAGGCCTCGGCGATCATTTTGTGGGCGATGCCATGACCGCAGCCGGGACAATAGTGGGTAACGGTAATGTCGCCGTCCTTGCGGGGATAATTATCGTAAAAGCTTCGGGGTTTCTCCAGAATTTTTTCGTACATGGCATCACCTCTCACAACTTCTTCAGAACGTCGAGGATTTCCTCGGCCGACGGCACCACACCGCCCATACGGCCGTAGAATTCCACCGGTACACGACCCTCCACGGCCAGGCGAACATCCTGGACCATCTGGCCGTTGGACATCTCCACTACCAGGATTTTCTTCACCTGGGCGCAGAACTCCTGGATCCGCTTGACGGGAAACGGCCATACGGTGACAGGCCGCAATAGTCCGGCGCGGATACCGGCCTCCCGCGCGTAATCCACGGTGGAGCGGAGCACACGGCTCACGATGCCGTAGCCCATGAGCAGGATCTCGGCATCTTCCGTCTGGTATTCATCCGTCATCAATTCGTTCGCTTCGATGGTGCGGTACTTCTCCTGTAGTTTGAGATTGTGCTCCTCCAGCTCGCTATGGCTCAGAAAAATAGAGGTAATGAGATTATGGCGGGTAACCTGATCACCATGGACACCCCAGTCGTAGCGGGGCGGATCGATGATCTCCCGGGTGGGAAATTCCACCTGCTCCATCATCTGGCCGATGACACCGTCGGTCAAGACGTAGACAGGGGAGCGGTACTTGTCCGCCAAATCGAACGCCTTCATGGTCAGATCGCACATCTCCTGGGCTGAGTTGGGCGCCAAGACGATGACCTTGTAATTACCGTGACCACCGCCCTTGACCACCTGGTTGTAATCAGCCTGCTCCGGGCCGATGTTGCCCAGGCCGGGCCCGCCGCGCATGATATCGACGATCACACAGGGCAACTGGGCACCGGCACAGTAAGACACAGCCTCCTGCTTGAGGGAGATACCGGGGCCGGAAGAGGCCGTCATGCAGCGGACTCCGGCGGAGGCGGCGCCATAGACCATGTTCATGGCCGCGATTTCACTCTCGGCCTGGATAAACGTCCGGCCGATGAGCGGAAAATATTTGGCGGCTGCTTCGGCGATTTCACTGGCGGGCGTGATGGGATATCCGAAATAGGCCACGCAGCCGGCCAGGGCCGCGCCCTTGATAACAGCTTCATTTCCTTTGATCAATTGCTTTGCCATGGGCCCCTCCTGTTCACGATTGTTTTTTCGCCAGGCGATAAACGGTGATGGCACCCGGCTCGGGACAAGTATAAAAACAGTTTCCGCAGCCGATACAGCCGCTGCCTTTGTACTGGGCCGGATGATAGCCTTGCTTGTTGATAATGTCCCTGGAAAACTCGATGACGCTCACGGGGCAAGCGACGATACAAAGTCCGCAGCCTTTGCATTCGTCTACATCGATTTCGATCTTTCCTCTATCGATTTTTTCTTCAGTCATGGTTTACCCCCGCTGGAGAATTGTTGAAAGAACATCCCTGGCCTGACCGTAACACATCGCCCAGCCGGGGAATTGGCCGATGGGCGGGGGACGGCGACCGTCCCCCGCGATGATGGTTAATGCTTCTTGACGAAATCGGCGAGCACTGTCTGGAGATCGGGCTGGCCGATTTCCTGGAGTTCGTATGTCACGCGAACGGTCGGATGCTCGATACGGCACACCCGGCGCAGGTCGATGGGCGTGCCGATGACCACCAGGTCGCAGGGCGTGTTGTTGATGGTGGTCTCCAGGTCCCGCATCTGCTCTTCACCGTACCCCATGGCCGGCAACAGGATCCCGATGTCGGGGTACTTCTCGAATGTATCCACCAGGCGACCCACCGCGTATTCACGCGGATCCACCAGCTCGGACGCGCCGTACTTCAAAGCGGCCACCACCCCGGCGCCGTACTCCATCTCGCCGTGGGTTAAGGTCGGGCCATCTTCCACAACCAGCACGCGCTTATCCTGGATCTCCTGGTAGTTGTTCACGAACAGAGGGCTGGCGGCTTCAATGACGGCCGCGCGCGGATTCAGTTCGCGGATGGAAGCACGCACATCGTTCACGCCTTCCGGGTCGGCCGTATCCACCTTGTTGATGACCACGACGTCGGCCCGGCGCAGGTTCACCTCACCAGGGTGGTACGAATACTCATGCCCCGGCCGGTGCGGATCCACCAGCACGATTTCCAGGTCCGATTTGTAGAACGGGAAATCGTTGTTGCCGCCGTCCCACAGGATAATGTCAGCCTCTTTTTCGGCCTCGCGCAGGATGGCTTCATAGTCCACGCCGGCATAAACCACCACGCCCTTGGTGATGTGGGGTTCGTATTCTTCCATTTCCTCGATGGTGCAATCATGCTTGGCCAGGTCCTCGATGGTGGCGAAACGCTGCACCCGTTGCTTGACCAGATCACCGTAGGGCATGGGATGGCGGATGGCGACCACTTTCTTGCCCAGCGACTGCAGCACCCGGACCACCGCCCGGCTGGTCTGGCTTTTGCCGCATCCGGTACGGACGGCGCATACGGAGACCACCGGCTTGGTGGATTCGATCATGGTGGCGCCGGGCCCGATCAGCCGGAAGTCGGCGCCTTTGGACAACACCCGGGCCGACTTGCTCATCACTGTGTCATAGGAGACGTCGGAATAGGCAAAATCCACGACATGCACCCGGTAACGGTCGATGAGCTCTTCCAGCTCCTCCTCGGCGTAAATGGGAATGCCCTCGGGATACAGCGGCCCGGCCAGCTCGGCCGGATAACGCTTATCGTCGATGTCGGGAATCTGCGCGGCGGTGAATGCCACCACCTCATAGACCGGATTATTCCGATAGACGGTATTGAAATTGTGAAAATCGCGTCCGGCGGCACCCATGATGATCACTCTGATTTTCTCAGTCATTTTTCCTCCTGTGTGTATTCTCGATGTGTTGAATCAGGACAAACGCTGGGGTGAGAGAAAAGGGAAATCGGTTAGCTCAACGGCCCGATCTTCTGGGTAAAGAACTGGATGGTTAGCAGATCTTTTCGCACCACCCGGAATATGTTGAAAATTCGTTTTTCCATAATCGCGATGGGATTATAGCAGTAACTCCCCTTGTTAATCCAGCAGATGAATAACCAGCCCGCTTTTGAGTTTCGGCTCGAACCAGGTGGACTTGGGCGGCATGAACCGGCCGGCGTCGGCGATGGCCATCAGCTGCTCGATAGAAGTCGGATACAGGGCAAAGGCCACGGCGTGTTTGCCCGATTGCACCAGACGCTCCAGCTCCTGCAGCCCGCGGATCCCGCCGACGAAGTCGATGCGTTTGTCCTTGCGGGGATCAGCGATGCCCAGAATGGGTGCCAAAAGGTTCTCCTGCAGGATACTGACGTCCAGGGACCGGACCGGATCATCCGTTGGGAACGTCCCCGCCTTGGCCGTCAGCCGAAACCAGCGCCCGTTGATATACATGCCGAAGTCATGCAGTTGCTTCGGTTTTCCGGCTTCCACTTCCGCCATGGTGAAATTCGCTTTCACCCTTTCCAGTAACTGCTCCGGGGGTTGATTGTTCAGATCCCGGACCACCCGGTTGTAGTCCATGATCAGCATCTGGTCATGGGGAAAAATGACCGACAGGAAAAAGTTATACTCCTCTTCACCAGTATGCTGCGGATTCTTCGCCCGCCTCATTTTCTGTACCCGGGAGGCCGATGCGGAACGATGATGCCCGTCGGCCACATACAGACAGTCGATCTGGCCGAACAGGGCCTCGATCCGGCCGATGATCGCAGGATCGGCCACTACCCAGAAAAAATGGCGGATCCCGTCGATGGACGTAAAATCATATTCCGGTGCTCCGGCGGTGATGCCGGCCATGATTGCATCGATGGCCCGTACGGCCTTATACGTCAGAAATACCGGCCCGGTATTGGCGTTGAGCGTCGCTACGTGACGGGTTCGGTCGTCTTCCTTGTCCGCACGGGTTTGCTCATGTTTTTTGATCCGATCGCGGTCATACTCATCCACCGAAGCCCCGGCCACCAGGCCGGTCTGCACATGACGGCCCATCTGCTGGCGATAGACGTAAAGACAAGGTTTTTCATCCTGGCGCAGGACATTGTCACGAATCATCCGCTGCAGGTTGGCCGCACCCTGGGCGTACACCCGCTCGTCGTAGAGGTCGACATCGGAATCCAGGTCGATTTCCGGCTTGTTGACATGGAGGAAGGTGTACTCGTTACCCAACGCCATTTCCCGCGCCTCCTCGGAAGAGAGCACGTCATAGGGCGGCGCCGCCACTTTTTCCACAAGTTTGGGATCGGGTCGTAATCCGCGAAAAGCCCGGATGATGGCCATATCTCTACTCCTTGCCGTTTCAGATCTGTACGATGCATTGCAACCAGAACAATAAAGTCTACAGTTACTGCAATTAAATGTCAAATTATTTAGCCGCACCGACGACCTCGAACATAACCTATATTTTTACAACTAGTTACAGATATATACATTCCCGCCATCATTAATTGCTGCGGCTGACGGTTCGGGTGCGGCCGCCGATTTTGCTATTGAAAAAAAGCCCATAAAATAGTATAAGACTATACTTTGTGCAAACCATTCATCGAAGGAGTGTGGACGTGGACAAATACAAAGTGAACGATCTGAAAAAACTGACAGTGGTGAAGCTGCGTGAGCTGGCTGCCGAGTTCGAGGAAATCGTCGGCGCGACCGGCATGAACAAGGAAAAACTGATCGAGGAACTGTCCAATGCTCTCAAGAAACGGGACCGGTTCATCGTGGAGGAAGTTCACTCCAAGGAACTGGAGAAGCTGGAAGCGGATCGCCTGAGATTGAAGCCCGAGATGAAGACATGGATCAAACAGAAAAAGGAAATCCTGACCCAGAAAGACCATGACCTGGCCAAGCTGAAGGAAGTCCGTGACAAAATCAAGCGCCTCCGCCGCCGGATCCATCGCACGCATGTGCGCGAAGAGCAGCTCAAGAAAATCCTGAAGCTGAAATCATAACTCGTTGCGCCCGCTCTGTCGCCATGCGGCCACCGCGCGGTGACCCATCAGCGCCGAAGGGTTAGGTCGATGCACCGCAGACAACCACTTCCCGCCGATTTCATGCGACTGTCCGAGGAGGAGTCGACCGACCGGATCGCCCGGGTCCGCCGGGACCTCCGCGACCGCGTCGTCATCCTTGGTCATCATTATCAGCGGGAATCCGTCATCCGGTTTGCCGATTTCCGTGGCGATTCCCTGAAGTTAGCCCAATTGGCGGTCAGCCGCTCCGACGCGGCGTTCATCGTGTTCTGCGGAGTGCATTTCATGGCCGAGAGCGCCGATATGCTCCGCGCCCCACACCAGAAGGTGATCCTGCCGGACCTGACGGCCGGCTGCCCCATGGCCGACATGGCCGACCTGCCCCGGGCGGAGCGGTGTTGGGCGGAACTGAACCGGGCGGCGGTGTGGCCCGTCATCCCCATCACCTACATCAATTCGTCCGCGAGAATCAAGGCCTTCACCGGACGCCACGGCGGGATCGTCTGCACGTCGTCCAACGCCCGCGCCATTCTCGAATGGGCTTTTCGGCAAGCCCCGCGCATCCTCTTCCTGCCCGACCAGCATCTCGGCCGCAACACGGCCCGGGCCATGGGCATCCCCCCGGAGGAGATCCTCGTCTGGGATCCCGACCAGCCGCAGGGCGGCCATTCCACCGAGGCCCTCCGCCGGGCGCGCGTGCTGCTCTGGAAAGGCCACTGCTACGTGCACCAGATGTTCAAAATCAGTCACGTCCGGCATTTTCAGAACCAGGATCCGCCCTACACGATTCTGGTGCATCCGGAATGCGCCGCCGATGTGGTCCAGGCGGCCGACATGGCAGGTTCCACCGGATTCATTGTCGAGACGATCCGGCAGTCTGCGCCGGGCAGCCGCTGGGCCATCGGCACCGAAATTCACCTGGTGGAACGCCTGGCCCGGGAGTATCCGGACCGAACCATCGTCCCGCTGACGCGGTTCGGCGCGGTGTGCGCCACCATGAGCCGCATCGATCCACCCCATCTGCTCTGGGTCCTGGAGGCCATCGCTGCGGGCTCGCCCGTCAATGTCATCCGTGTGCCCGAGGAGGACGCCCGGGACGCACGTCTGGCCCTGCAACGCATGCTGGATCATTCATGATTTTTTAGGAGGTCATTGTGACGGCTGCCGATGAGCATTTTGTTCACCTCAAACCCGCGGGCAGGATCTGCCTGGGGGAAAAACTGGGCGAATTCCAACAGATGACCGCCACCTCCCTCGACGCCGCCCCGGCGCGCATCATTCTGGATCTGGCGGAAGTCACGTACATTGACAGCTCGGGTATCGGCGAGATCCTCAAACTCTTTCTGGAGTCCCGCAATCGGGCCAAAAAACTGGTGCTGGTCAACTTGCCGTCGGCCATTCAGAAAATCATGAAGAACGCCAAACTGGACGCGGTCTTTACCATCGCCGGCAACCTGGATGAAGCGCTGAAAAAGTAACCAATCGTTCTATCATCATAAACAAACGTGGAGGTATTCGATGAAAAAAATTCTCGTCACGGGCGCCGTGGGCCAGATCGGCTCCGAACTGGTCATGGAACTGCGCAAGATCTACGGTAATTCCAATGTCATCGCCACCGGGCGCAAGACGCCACCCAGCGACAAGCTCCGTGAGTCCGGTCCATTCTATTTTATCGACGTGGCCGATCTGGACAGCTTCGCCGACCTGGTCAAAAAGCACAATGTGGACACCATTTACCACCTGGCGGCCATCCTTTCGGCCGTGGCCGAGGCCAAGCCCAATCTGGCGTGGAGCGTCAATATCAACGGTCTCTATAACGTTTTGGAAGTCGCCCGTGAGTGCACGTGCGCCGTGTTCACGCCCAGTTCCATCGGTGCTTTCGGCCCCACCACCCCGCCCGACAACACACCACAGGACACCATCCAGCGTCCCAATACCATGTACGGCGTCACCAAAGTGGCCGGCGAACTGCTCTGCGACTACTACTACAAACGTTTCGGCGTGGATACCCGCGGCCTGCGCTATCCCGGCATCATCTCCCACGAGACCCTGCCCGGCGGCGGGACCACCGACTATGCCGTGGAAATTTTCTACGAAGCCATCAAGCACCGGAAATACACCTGCTTCCTCCAGGAAGGCACGAAACTGGACATGATGTACATGCCCGACGCCCTGCAGTCAGCCATCGACCTGATGGAGGCAGACCCGGCCCGCTTGAAGCACCGCAACGCCTTCAATGTGACGGCCATGAGTTTCGCGCCCGAGGATATCGCCGCCGAAGTCAAGCGGCTGATTCCCGAGTTCGTGATGAGCTACGAAGTGGACCCCGTCCGCCAGGGCATCGCCGACAGTTGGCCCAACAGCATGGATGATTCGTGCGCCCGTGAGGAATGGGGCTGGAATCCGAAATATGATCTGCGGGCCATGTGCGAAGACATGGTCAGGGAACTTTCGAAAAAATTGTAAGGGAGGACAATCATGTCATTAGCAAAAATGGATCCCGTACTGCGCAAACATGTGGATGAGCTCGCGGCCAAGGGTACAGCCAAGGGCAAAGAGATGGTCATCACCCGGATCATTCCGGCCCAGGGGCAAAAAGGCCCGCGTTTTCTCATCGACGGCCACGGCGATAAGGAATTCATCAAGATGAATGCCAACAGCTATCTGGGCCTCAGCCTGCGCCCGGACATGATCGAGGCCGAGGAGAAGGCGGCCCGGGCATACGGCGTCGGTCCCGGCGCCGTAAGGTTCATCAGCGGCACGCACACCCCGCATATCGAACTGGAACGGCGACTGGCCCAATTCCACGGCCGGGAAGCGGCCATGATTTTCAGCTCGGCTTATGTCACCAGCATGGGCGTCATCTTCCCCCTGACCACCGCTGAAACGGTGCTGGTCAGCGACGAGTTGAACCACAATTGCATCATTCAGGCCATGCGCCTTTCCCGCCCGGCCGGTAAATTCATCTACAAACATAACGATATGAAGGATCTGGAAGCCAAGCTGCAGGAGAGCATCGGCCATGGGAACCGCGCCCTGGTTATCACCGACGGCATCTTCAGCATGCGCGGCGACAACGCCCCGCTGGACGAGCTGGTGGAGATCTGCAAACGCTACGAAGACAAGTTCGAAGAGGGCGTCGTTACCATCATCGACGATTCCCACGGCGTGGGCGCCTTCGGCCCGACCGGCCGCGGTACAGAAGAATACACCAACACCCGGGGGGACATCATCATCGGCACCCTGGGCAAGGCCTTCGGCGTCAACGGCGGCTACGTGGTGGCCTCGCTCGCCGTGATCCGCTACCTGCGGGAAACCGCACCCATGTACATTTACTCCAATCCCATCACCGTCGCCGAGGCGGCGGCGGCCCTGCAGGCGTTGAACATTCTGGAAAGCCCTGAGGGACAGAAGATTCTGGCGCATCTGCGCGCCATGACCCAGAAGTTTGACCAGGGGCTGCGAGACCTGGGCTACGAAACCATCCCCGGCGACCACCCCGTGGTGCCGCTGATGGTCCGCGACACCCAGAAAACGGCCGACCTGGTTCGCTATCTGACCGAAAACGGTGTTCTGGCCACCGGCCTCAACTTCCCGGTGGTGCCGCGCGGCGACGAAGAAATTCGCTTCCAGGTCTCCGGCCAGCACACCGAATACGACATCGACTGCGTGCTGGACGTGTTGCGCAAGTACAAGGAAGCTCACTGAACGGTTTCGATTGACACGTGATTCCATCTGCAGGCCGCGCCTCTCCGGCGCTGCCTTTTTTCAGAGAGCGGGCCGCCTTCGCCTCACGGGAACGGATCGGCTGGTTCACCCCAAAATGCAGGGCCCCGCTCTCTGCCCGGCCAGGTCCGGGCCGTAGCGATCAGGATCCCGGGTCGATTTTGATTTGCTTTTGCGAGCACGGTTCCCTATAATCACCGTTTACTGTTCGCGGGAGTCATGCATGTCCGAAAGAAACAAGCGCGCCATCCGCTGGGGGGTATTGTTCCTGGTCAGCATCGTGATCGCATCGAACTACTACGTTTACGATGCCATGTCCTCCATCAAGGCCGTTATGCAGAACGAGCTGGGTATCAGTTCCACCGATTACGGGCTGATCGTCTCCTTCTACTCATTTCCCAACACGTTCCTGTTGATGACCGTTTTCGGGGGGATCATCCTCGACCGGTTCGGCATTCGCAAAACCGGCCTGCTGTTCACCTTGCTGTGCGCGCTGGGCGCGATCTTCACCGCCTACGGCGCCAGCGACATCTTCCGCTCGGGCGGCCCCGGCTACGCCTTTTTCGGCTCATTTCTCACCGGCTACTCCCCCGAACTCAAGCTCATGATCCTGGGCCGGCTGCTCTTCGGGCTGGGGGCCGAAACCAGCATCGTGGTCATCAACAAGATCGTGGTGCGCTGGTTCCGCGGCAAGGAGCTGGCCTTCGCCTTCGCCCTGAACCTGGCGGTGGCCCGCCTGGGCACGGCCCTGGCCCTGATTCTGTCGCCCATCCTCATCGAGACAGAGACCGGCTGGACCACCGCCCTCTGGGTGGCGGCCGTGACCATGGGCGTCGGTTTTCTGTTCTTCATCATCTACACCGTCGCCGAAACCCGGTTGTACGAGAAACCACAAGCCAGCTCCCTGCTGACGGCGGACGAAAGGTTCAATATCCGGGACATCTGGGCGCTGCTCAAAAACAAATCGTTCATCCTCATCAGCCTGCTATGCGTCACCTTCTACTCGGCGGTGTTTCCCTTCCAGGCCTTCTGCCCGGACTTTCTCCATAACAAGTTCGGCCTGTCGCTGGCTCTCAGCGGAAGGCTGACCAGCATGATCATCTGGGGCACAATCCTTTTCACGCCCCTGTTCGGCCTGTATGTGGACCGCAAGGGCAAACGGGCCACCCTCATGCTTTTCGGCTCCGGCATGCTGATGCTGGTCCACTTGACCCTGTCCCTGACCTCCATTACCCCCTACATCGCTATGTTCGTCCTGGGCATTGCCTTTTCCCTGGTGCCGTCGGCCATGTGGCCGGCCGTGGCCCGCATTGTCGAGGAAAAGCGGCTGGGCACGGCTTACGGCGTCATGACATCCATCCAGAACCTGGGGCTGTTCGCCTTCCCCATCGCTGCCGGCATGATCACCGACTATGTCAACGCCGACACCATCACCCGGCTGCTTCGCTCCGCCGCAAACGCCGTACCCTTTATGCCCGACATGTTCATCCTGGGCACCCCGTTGACCTTTGTGATCGCCTTTTTGCAGGCTCACGGCCTGGAACCGGCGACCCTCGACTATACCTATACCATTCTCATGTTCGCCGGCCTGGGGCTGATAGGCTTTCTCTTTGCGTTCCTCCTCAAGCGGGAAGACGCCAAATCCGGCAGCTACAACCTGGAGCTGCCGGAACTGGACTGAGCCGCCGCCGCGCCGCCGCGGTTCAATACTGAACGCGACGATCGAGATATCATCTAATATGGGGGAATCGTCCCGTCCTAACCTCTCTGCTCACGGGACAAGCCCGAGATCAGGCCTCCGCAGGCGGTAAAGATGTCACGCCGGCGGCATTGGGCGGTGGGGACAGGAAGGAGGACACGGGCATGAAACGCATCCTCATTCAGGCGGTCCTCACCCTGATGGTCATGGGCGCCCTGACAGGGGCGGAAGACCTCGTTTTCAAAAAAGTGGACTACCTGGTGGTGGAGAACGAAGAGTACACGAAGTATGACGTACGATTTATTTTCGAAAGCGACCGCCTGGTGGTGGCCCATGAAAAAAAGCCGGAGAAGAAGACCTACCTGGTTATCCCGTATGCGTCTGTAATGGATCTGTCCTATGAGCGTTCGGCCCACCATCGGCCGATGCCGGTGGGCGTGCCTGGATTGAGTGGCCTGCCCGAATACCGGCACTGGCTGACCATCGAATACCGTTTCAGTCGGGCCGCTGCCGAGGATGAATTCGCCTATTTCCGTCTGGACAAGGACAACTTCCAGGCGATACTTGATACCCTGGAGGCACGGTGCGGCCTCCGGATCAGCCGCAAACCATCACGCTCCAACAATCCGCTTATTTTCTGACGGGGAACATTTGCCGGGGAACCCGCCGCCGTGATCACTGACTGTCAGGCCCGGATTCGCTCGATCGTGGCGCCCAACGCATTGAGTTTTTCTTCCATCCGTTCATAGCCGCGGTCCAGGTGATAGATCCGGCGCACGATGGTTTCCCCCTTGGCCGCCAGGGCGGCCAGAACCAGGCTGGCACTGGCCCGCAGGTCCGAGGCCGTCACCGTGGCACCCTGCAGGGGACGCGGCCCGTAGACCAGGGCTGTATTGCCGTCGATGCGGATCTTGGCGCCCATGCGGTCCAGTTCCATGGCATGCAGAAAACGGTTCTCGAAAATGCTCTCGCGGATGCAGGATGTCCCGTCGGCCTGGGTCATGAGACTCATCAGCTGCGCCTGCATGTCGGTGGGAAAACCGGGATAGGGCGACGTGGTAAAGGTGACCGGTCGCAGGGGCCCGTTACCGGTCAGGGTAATCCGGTCCTCCATCACCTCCATCCGGACGCCGGCCGCGGCCAGGATATCCAGCACGGCCTGCAGATGCGACGGCCGGCAGTTTTCGATGACCAGTTCCCCCCGGGTAATGGCGCCGGCCACCAGATAGGTCCCGGTGGTGATGCGATCGGGAATGATGGGGTGACAGCAACCGTGCAACGACTTGACACCGTCGATGACCAGCTGGCGGGTCCCCAGTCCCTCGATCCGCGCGCCCATGCACCGCAGCATTTCGCCCAGATCGGTGACTTCCGGTTCCACGGCGCTGTTGTGGAGGGTGGTCCGGCCGTCGGCCAGGGCGGCGGCCATCATCAAATTCTCCGTCCCGGTGACGGTGACTTTCTCGAAGGTGTAGTCGGCGCCGCACAGGCGTCGGCAGCGGGCGATGATATAGCCGTGCTCCACCTCGATCTCGGCACCCATCCGCTCCAGTCCGGCCAGATGGAGGTTTACCGGCCGGGCGCCGATGGCACAGCCGCCGGGCAGGGACACCTTGGCATAGCCGAAGCGGCTGACCAGAGGTCCGAGGCACAGGATGGAGGCCCGCATGGTACGCACGAGGTCGTAGGGAGCACACAGGTCCTGCACCCGCCGCTGCCGGAACCGGGCGACGTCGCCTTCGCGTGCCACGTCATAGCCGATGATGTCGAGGATGCGGCCCATGGTCTCCACGTCCCACACCGCCGGCATGTTCTGCAGCTGCACCTCGTCCTCGGTGAGCAGCACGGCGGCCATGGCCGGCAGGGCCGCATTTTTGGCCCCCGAGATCCGGATCCGCCCCACAAGGCGGCACGGGCCGACAATTCGAAAATGATCCATCACGGGCTTCCTTCCTGACCGGACGGCCACGTCACCGCCCATCCGGTCGCTGTTCATTCGGAAGGCTATATTCTACCAGAATTGAATGACCGGGGCAGCAACTGTGCCGTAATTCTTCCCCAATGCGGAATGCCATTGCTACCGGAGACATTATATAATAGACTTTTTTTGTTCATTTTTTGTGGCACCCCTTGGAACCGAAAACGTACAATGATAATCTATAGAATATGACATCGATGAACCAAGGAGAATGACATGATGAAGTTGCTTGGAAATTCAATAGTTATCGCTTTTTTTATGAACATTTTGCTCCTCCCGGCCCTGGCCAATTCGCTCCTGACGGAGGGTGCCAAACCCGGCCATTGGACCCAGGATTATGACGCGGCCATCAAACTGGCCCAGGAGAAAAATCTGCCCATCATGGTCATGTACACCGGCTCCGACTGGTGCGGCTGGTGCAAGCTCATGGACAAGCAGGTTTTTTCCAAACCCGAATTCTACCAGTTTGCCGAGAAAAACATCATTCTCGTCAGCCTGGACTATCCCCGAGACAAATCCCTGGTTCCGGAGAAATATCAAGAGCGCAACCAGCGTCTGCTGCGAGAGCGGAACATTATGGGCCTGCCGACGTATGTCATTCTGCAGGCCGACGGTCGGACCGAGCTGGGCCGGCTCGGCGCCGGCCGGGACAAGACGGTGGAGAGCTTTGTGCAGGAAGTCAAGAACCTGATCCAATAAGGTGCGTCCCCAGGGGACGTGATTTCAGGCCCGGTGACCACGGCAGGACATCGGGCTTTTTTTATGATCGTTCCGGACATGGCGGCAACCCGAATACCCTGACATGGCTTAGGTATGGTCGGGGCAGCCGCCGGTCCACTCTTCCTCATGGATCTTATTCGGGTCGAATTTCTCCTTGACGGCACCTGTTTCGTCCGGCACGCCCAGGGCCAGCACACTGTGCGGCTGGATATGGCTGGGCAAGCGAAAGAGTTCGGCCAGTCCCCGCATTCGTTCCTGCCGGGGGAACACGCCCAGCCAGACACCGCCCAGGTTCAGGCCGTGTGCGGCCAGCAAAATGTTCTGGGCCGCGGCGGAACAGTCCAGCACCCAGTACATCAACTCGCGCCGCTGTTCCGGCGCGCGCCGCATGTTGCCGCAGATAAAAACGGCCAGCGCCGCCTGGGGCAACATTTTGCCGTAGGGGATGATCTCGGCCATGGCGGTCAGCCGGACGCGATCCGTGACGATGATAAATTCCCACGGTTGCAGATTCATGGCCGAGGGAGCGGCCATGCCCGCCCGCAGGAGGAGTTCCACGGTTTCGGCCGGAATGGGTTCCGCCCGAAAACACCGGATACTGCGGCGGCTCAGGATGGCCTCGATGCAGTTCATGACGACCTCCCCGAATGAACGATGGGTAATATGGCATGAGCCTCTCCCCCGGCCCGGCCATCGTGACGCAGATTTCCGTGGTCGCACGATCCGATAGAGAGAGACGTCTCGCCCTGATCATTGTACGGCCTGCGTTGCCGAAAAGAATCACGAATCCTGGCCCACAACAAATCATCCCCACATGGCCGGGCGCCCGCCGGCTTCAACCATAAACGCTTCACCAATCGTTCACCCCGATCATCATTTGGAATATCATAACCTTTTCGATGAGTGTGACCACCAGTGCCCGCCCGACAATTCGTTTGTCCATCCTTCCAAAAGACGATAAAATGTACCGAGCCAATATTTCCCGAGGAGAGCGAACATCATGAAATCGACGCCATTATGGCCTTGCCTGCTGACCATCGCCCTGTGCCTGCCGGCCGGCTCCTGCGGCGAAGTGGGACAACCGGAGTTCAAGGACTACAGTACACCGGAATTGATGGCGCTGCTGCCGGCCGACGCCCGGGTAGTCTTTGCCCTGGATGCACAAAGCATGTTCACCGAAGAATATTTCCGGAAACTGGTGGAACCGCCCAACCAGACTCCGCCCGCGGAAGATTCCTTGCCACAGCAATACGAAAGCTTCAAGAAGAAGACCGGCATCGACTGGCGCGAAGACGTCCGGCGGGTGGTGGGCGCAGCGGCCGGTGATCCCTCGGCCCGGGAAGTCCCCCTGGCGGTTCTGGTGAACGTGCGGCATGATCCGGAGCGGATTCTGGCGGTGGTGGACACCGACGATGCGGTGGAGCGACGCCCTGCCCTTCACGGCAGCCATACCCTCCACGAACTGTACTCCCGACACGGCGAGACCCGCGAATTCATCACGGCGTTTGCCTTTCTGGACGATTCCCTGATGGTGTTCGGCACTCCCAGCGAGATCAAGAAAGTACTGGACCGGCTCGACCCGAGACCCGTCAGCCCGGGATTCAGTAAAAAACTGGCCGGACTGGTGGCGCAGGCCGATCAACAGGCCATGGTCTGGGTCGCCATGAGTTTTGACGCGGACATGCAGGAAGTGCTGCCCAATGCCGATGAACTGCCGTTTCGGATACCCCTCAAACTCGAAAGTATCGAAGGTTTTACCGGTGCCGTGGACTACCGCAATTTTATCCTCAACGGCGATTTCCGGGTGCTGTCCGCCGACGCCGCCACCAACGAACAGATGGCCGCGCTTCTCAACGGGTTACGGGCCATGGCCGCCATGCGTGAGGGGGCAACGGGCAAACTGATGAATACCCTCCTGATTACGGCCGATGCACATTCAATCCGTCTGTCGTTCAACATCCCCGAGGATCTGTTGCAGGAGCTGGCTGCCGAGCTGAAAAATCAGACGGTCCCCTTCATGGATATGCCGCAGTTCGGAACGCCTTCGGTGTCACCGGACCGGGATTGAACGGTCCGTAATCAGGAGACCGGGTCATTACTCCGTGGCCATGTGGAAAGCCTTGACCAGGCCGTTTTCCAGGGTGGGCACCAGCAGCAGGCCCCGGTCCGGGATGTAGTCGAAATCAGCCAGGCGTTCGCCCGGCGCGCTGGTATCCAGCAGTTTTTCAGCCCGGCCGTCAGGCGCCACGGCATAGAGCTTGCCCTCATAGACGGAAACCAGGTAGCGGCCGGCGGGCCCTACCTTGATGCCGTCGATGATCCCTTGGAGAAAACGAACCACCGGGGTGACGGACTTGCCGGCCAAGTCCACGGCCTTGAGGCTGCTGTCGCCGCCACAGCCGACCAGCAGCTTGCCGTCGTGAACCAGCAGGCCGTTGGGATTGCGGACACTGTCATCTTCCAGCCAAACGCTGAAATTCTCATCGTCACAGCGCCAGATGACGTGTTTCTGGGAATCGGAGACATACAGGTTGCCGGCGGCATCGCGGGCGATGTCGTTGAGAAACGCGCCCTGGGGGATGGCCAGACGACGGTCGATCTGGCCGGTGGCCACGTCGACGACGGCCACGGACCGGCGCTCCACCACGTAGAGCTTGTCGCCGTCCAGCACCATGCCGGTGGGGTATATGAGGCCTTTCACCCATTCCTGGTCAATGATGGTGCCGTCGGGCGTCATACGCGTCAGGGTCTGGCTGCCCGGTGGCAGGGCGCGACCGAAATTACTGACATACACCACATTCCGCTTCGCGTCGTAAACAGCCGATTCGGGCATGGCCAGCCCGGCGGGGGTGCGCCAGACCTCCGTGATCCGCCGGTCATGGTGAACGGCCGCCCCGTCCCGGCAGATGAATCCCCAGCCGCCCATGGATTCGCCGATGACCAGCAGCACCTCGTTCTTCCCCTTCTCCAGGGGGAGGTACACCGAGTCGAACAGACCCACGATTCCCAGGAACGAGGTATCGCGGGAACGGTAGGCGCTCAGGCCGGTATACAGGAGCCGGCCGTTGAGAAAGATGCCGACGGAGTCGGTGTATCCAAACTGCAGCGGCAATGTTCTGGCCTCGTCCGACATGATGCTGGTCCGGGCGTACACATAGTCGGGTAGCGGTCCGGAGCGCAGGTACGTCCGGCTGATGTTCACCACGCCGTCCGGTTCGCACTGGACCGTGCGCCATTCCAGCGCGAGCTTCTGCGCGCCCGGATACGACTGGGGATCGATGGCGTCGTAGCGGAAGGGCTGGGACAGCTCCCATTCGGTGATGGTGCCGCATGGCATTTCCAGGAGCGGATCGGGTGGGAACTCCAGCTCGCTGTCCAGGCGGTAGCTGAAATTCGAGAACCAGGCGGTGCCGGGCTGCAAGGACTTGAGGCCGATTTTTCCCTTGCTCCGGCCGTGTCCCAGGCGGGTGATCTCCAGAGTGGGACTTTTCGCGTCGCCGAGGAAAACACAGGCCTGGGTGCCCTTTACCTCCAGTCGGACATGGATCCACTCGTTGGCCGGGATGACGGCCGTGGCGGTGTAACCTGCACCGTTGCTCAGCTGCCAGCAGCTGCTGCCGTTGAACACCGGCGTGTACTGCAGCACATCATCATAGAATGGCGCGCGATGGGGCCGGATGTAGAATTCCTCGTACTCATCGGAGGACGCCAGCCGGAACACAAAACCGGGATAGGCCCGTTCGCCGGTGAACGCCATGTCCACCTCGATGACGCCGTCCCGGAACTCGACGTCGGTCAGGGTGGCGACGCCGGCGAAGGTGATGGCCGGCCGTCCCAGGTACTCTGTCACCTGGGTGTTGGGCATCTGCCAGCGTTCGCTGTCGAAAGGGACAGCGATAGGGGTACCGGCGGCCGCCGCAACGCCCCCTATGGCCGTTATCGCCAGGCACGTGGCAATGAGGGTAAGTGCGGGGTGGATAGTGCGACACATCATGTTCTCCTCCTGAGTAATGCATGTTTCCGTTTTTTACGAGGCGAGGACCGGGAGTGTTCCTCACCGAGGATCAATTGCCGTCAATTTTAGACAAAACACGGCAACGGCTGTACGAACGGTGTTGATTAAACCGCATCAATTGGCCAGATTCAGAATATGGGCGGAAAACCAATCAAAGACTTCATTCTTCGCTTCACCGGCAACACCATCGTCTGACACCTGGCGTTCTGGCTGTTTTTTATGCCATCTTCACCCTGATGTCCATGCGGCGAAGACCGCTGGAGTTCATCCTGCTGTATTACGGCTCCGTCCTGAGCTTTTTCGCCCTGGCGGCCTACCTGAACTTCTTCCTCATGGACCGCTTTTTATCCACCCGGCGCTATGCGTTCTACATCCCCGGGGTGCTGGTCATCATCTCCGGCACGGGCTTGATGTTGAACGCCTACCTCGTCCGGACGTTCCATGACTGGGACAACTTGGTTGGCGCATGGTTCAACGTCTTTCTTTTCAACGTCCTGACCGCCGCCCTTCGACTGGCCCGGCGCGGCTTCCGTCAGCGCCTGCTGTTGCAGGAACTGCGTGCCAAGCAGGTGCAGACCGAGCTCAGCCTGCTCAAAGCCCAGATCAATCCCCATTTCCTATTCAACAACCTGAACAACCTCTTCGGCCTCGCCCGCAAACAGGATCTCCGCACCGCCGAAGGCATCGCCCAGCTGTCCCATCTCATGCGCTATATCATCTACGATTCCGCCAACGACCGGGTGGAGCTGGACCTGGAACTGGAGCAGATTCACCGGCTCATTCAGCTTCAGCAGCTGCGCTTCACCCCGGAAGACGACATCACCATCGATTTCTCGGTCACGGGTAAAACAGAGGGCATCCTTTTGCCGCCGCTGCTGCTCATCCCCTTTGTGGAAAATGCCTTCAAGCACGGCATCAGTCTCCGGAATCCATCGTTTATCCATATCGCTTTAGACGTGGGCAGCGGCGCCCTGCGCTTTGCCGTGCACAACTCCAACCACGCCCGCCCCTCGCAATCCGAGCGGACCTTGGAAACCGGTCTGGGGCTGCCCAATGTCCGCCGGCGACTGGAGCTACTCTATCCGGACGCCCATCGGCTGGATATACAGTCCGACGGCGACCATTTCAGCATCGAACTGCACCTGGAGGAGTCACCATGACCGAAACCTTGAAATGCCTCGTCGTCGACGATGAACCTGTGGCTCTGGACATCCTGCAGGACTATATCGACAAGGTGCCTTTCCTGCAGCTGGCCGGCGCCTGCCGCAGCGCTCTCCAGGCCATGGAACTGCTGCGGGAGCGGCCGGTGGAGCTGTTTTTCCTCGACATCAACATGCCCGATCTCACCGGTCTGCAGTTCCTGAATATCCTGGAGAATCCGCCCCTGGTGATCTTCACCACAGCCTATTCGGAATATGCCCTGGACAGCTATGACTATGACGCGGTGGATTATTTGCTGAAACCCATCGAATTCGATCGCTTCTTCAAGGCGGCCCATCGGGCTCTGACGCGGCGGCGCAGCACCGATTCGACCGCCTCGCCCGGCCGGGACGATTATCTGCTCCTTAAGAGCGGGACAAAGCTGCATCGCATCCGCTGGTGTGACATCCTTTACGTGAAGGGCGCCGGAAACTACCTCACTTTCGAGACGACGGACCAGAGTATCATGGTGCTCATGACCATGCATGAGGCCCTCGATCAGTTGCCGGCAGGTGAATTCGCCCGGATCCACAAATCCTACATCGTCGGCCTGCGACATCTGTCCGTCATCGAAAAGGACAATGTCCGCATCGGCCAGGAGCGTCTGCCGGTGGGCGACGCCTACCGCGAGGATTTCTTTAAAAAACTGGAGAAATCCTGAAGTTTCATTACGCGCTGAGCTTCTCAGGGCGTGATGTAGTGGCGCCGGCGCCGACGGCTCCGGGCGCCGGTGTCAGTACAATCCGCCCAGCAGCTGTCCGCTTTCCAGCACAACATCCACCCGCAACGGCTCATCCGGCACCACGGCCGGTCGCCGCACACCCGTCCAGAGGCGAAAACCGTCAGCGCGGCCGCCAGCCACACTCTAAAAAGGCAGACTGTAAATCAGGCGATCACAGGCATACTACCGCAGAAGTGCCAGGCACGTTCACGGAAATGTGTCAGGCCTAAAATGCAACGGTGCCAGGCTCTGTAATGCAACGGTGCCAGGCTCTGTCACAAGAATGCAACGGTGCCAGGCTCTGTCACAAAATGCAGCGGTGCAAAGCATTGCGCCGATTTGTTGGCCTCCGTCCGAAGGGAGGAAGCG
>JAFGRT010000044.1 GCA_016935015.1 Acidobacteriota bacterium
GGGGCAGAAAAAAACGCAAGGTCATTTTTTGACGGTTCGCGTACTGGTCGTCGGCCTCGGGCGCCGTTGCCGTCAGATTACCGGGTATCACGAGCAATTCCCGCTCCTTGGCATGGACGTGCAGGCCGGGCAGCTTACGGATCCGCAACTGGGCGAGTTCTATACCTTCACGCCGTAGCACGCCGTTGACGATTTCCCCGATTTCCCGGTGCCGGAAAACGCTGTCATAGGCAAGGACCGGCAGGGTTTCGCCGGCCAGACGCCGGGCCAGATCCTCGGGCAGACGGGCGGGGAAAATGAATTCTCCCGCCAAGTAGGGGACGGTCAGCAGGTCCAGGCCATGCTGCCGTTGCAGCGCCAGCAGATAGGCCCTCGTGATTTCGTTGAACAGGTAGGATTGATAGGCATTGATCACAAACAGCAGGTAATCCTTGGTGAGCAGGGACAGGGCCCGAGTGTAGGAACGCCCGAAACCATCCTGGCTGAGAAAGTCCAGAATCCGCTTGTAGTCGCCGTAAGCCTGGGGGGCGAGTTCTTGCCAGCGGCCCCAGCGGCGGATCACCTCACTCTTCAGGTGACGTTCCCGCGACGGATCGAAACGCGATGGCTCGAAATAGAGACGGAGGGCCGCTTCCCGATTTCCCAAAAAGATTTCCTTGCCCATGAATCCCCTGCCATGACGGGCGGAGCCAAATCGTTGATCATCATAATAATTGGGGAAGCCGCTGTGGCGGACATCGTCCAGGTTGCGGGCGATTGTTGCGGTTTCGTCGAGGGATAGGGAACGCAGGGTCAGATGAAAATGGTTGCCCGTGATGTCCCGGGCCGAAATCGGCCGCGGCGTGTAGCCGAGGAATTCCACTGCCATGTGGGATTCTTCGTACCGTTCGGGTAAATTGGGTCGGTCCCGGACGGTAAGGAGCTGTGACGACTGGCCATAGCGGTCCTTGTAGCCCCCCACGGCGAAATCGCGGCGGGCACAGCCGAACACCCTCGCCAGCCGGACCACCAGCTCGAATGTATCCCAATTCGTTTTCCGCAGCTGGTAGACCCGGAAGGGTCCGCGCTTCGACTGCAAGGGCAGGGTGGCAATTTCCTCCACCACAAAATCTTCGGGATTGACTTTCAACTTCATCGGGGGAATCTCCTGGCCGCCGATGACCCTACTTTATCACGGCCATCGCCCGTCGTCGACGGCGAAACATCCATCCCCCGCCGCTATCAGTGCCCGGGCCGAAAACCATGAATCGAATCAGGCCCCGTTTGTGCTACCATGCGATCATCATGGTGCCGGATCGTCGTGAGAGGGACGCGGGGCACCGGGTAAAGATCGGTGTGATTGACGGGTGTGTTCATGCTTGAATCCGCCGTGGCCATGAATCTGAAGGGTGGTCCGCTGATCATCGGCCACCGGGGTTCCCCACGCCATAGCCCGGAGAACACTATGGCCTCGTTCCGGCAGGCGGTGGCGGTCGGTTGCGATATGATCGAGGGTGACATCCGGCGCACGCGGGATCAAGTGCTGGTCGTCATTCATGATGAACGAGTGGAACGGCGCCGCATCGCGGACCTGACCCTGGCCGAACTCCGGACCCGCGCGGGCACACCCGGCCAGGTCATCCCCACGCTGGCGGAGCTCCTTGATGAACTGGCCGGCCGGGTCCGCTTCGATTTGGAAATCAAGGAGGCCGGTTACGAAAAACAGGTGCTGCGCACCGTACTGCAGCGCCTGGACGAGCGGCAATTTTGGCTGACGTCTTTCATGGCCGGATCCCTGGCCCTGCTCAAGCGGGTGCATCCGCCCCTGACCACCGGCCTGCTACTGGGCGGCGGAGTCAAAGAGGCGGTATGGCCGGTAACACCGGTCCGGTTCCGCCGACTGCTGGAGGAATCAGGGGTGGATCTGGTCCTGCCGCATCACTCCCTGCTGAAATGGAAGGTGGTAGAATGGGCACGGCAGGCCGGTCGCGGGGTGGCAGTCTGGACCGTCAACCGGCCCGCCCGGCTGGCCCGCCTGCTGCGGCAGCCTGACATCGCCGCCGTGATTACGGATGTGCCGGATGTGGGAGTGCGTCTGCGAGCGGCCGCCGGCCGCCGCTGATCATTCCGGCAGTGCTGGTTTGGCAGGGGGCCGGCGCGGCATCTCAGCGGGCCTTGGCGATCACCAGCGTCATATCATCCGCCTGTTCTAGTTTCCCGGTGAATCTGGCGAAATCCTCGAGTATCAGATCGCGAATCTCTTCCACGGACGACTCATGCTGTTGCATGACCAGATGGATGATGCGTTCTTCGCCGTATTCGAAACCCGACGGGTTGGTGGCTTCGGAAAGCCCATCGGTAAACACGACCAGCAGGTCGTTGGGTTGGAGCTCCACCGACTGCTGGGTGTATTGGCCGTTCTTGAACATGCCGATGGGAAAGCCGGTGGCTTCGAGACGATGGAGATGAGGGCGCCGGGTGTTACCGTTGGTGTTCAGCAGGATCGGCGGATTGTGACCGGCGTTGACGAAGGTGAATCGGCGATTCCGGTCGTTGTACAAGCCGTAGAAAAACGTGGCGTAGCGGGAGGCCTCGGTGGAATCGCACATCAGGCGGTTGATGTCCATGATCAGGCGGTCGATGTTCTCGCCGTGCAGGGCGGCGTGACTGCGCAACAGGGCCTGCAGGGTGGCCATGAGCAGGGCAGCCGAAATGCCCTTGCCCGAAATATCGCCCAGGGCGATGCCCATCAGGTCCTGTTCCAGGGGTAAAAAGTCGTAGTAATCGCCGCCGACGCCGCGAGCCGGCAGGCATACGCCCGTATAGGAGAGGGTTTTCAGGGCGGGCATCGTTTGGGGGAACAGGCGTAGTTGCACTTCACGCGCAATCTCCATTTCCCGTTTCATTTTTTCCTGCTCGGTCATTCGATGGATCAGATTGCTGTAATCCAGAGCGATGGCAGTCTGCTCGGCGATGGTCATCACCAGCTGCCGGTCCTCCTTGGTATAAGGATTTTCGGACAATTTCTCGCCGAGGCTGATGAAGCCGATGAGCCGGCGTTCCATGACCAGCGGGATCAAGAGCCGTGTGTTCAGGAACTGCAGAAATTCCAGGTCCCGGGCCAGCAAGAGGGGATCCAAATTCGCCGGTTTCGGCAAATTGATCCACGACTGGGGATCGTCAAGATAGACATCGATGCTCTTGATTCCCTCGCGTACCGAAACGTCCAGTTGCCGGGCGATAAAGGAGTCGGAGGGCAGCGTCAGCTGGAGAAAGTCGGAGATGTCGGACGGCCGTTCGTGCCGATGAGGAGAGCGACAGCGATGACAATGGCAGCGGAAAAGCCCTTTTTCATCGGGATTGAATTTAAACAGGAGGTTGCCGGAGATGGTATCCACCACAGGTGACTCGGAACCGGCGTTGCGCAAGAAAATAGCGACCTGGCTGGCATAATAAGCGTCACTCAGCTTGAATGTCACCAGTTCCAGGAGTTTGTCGGGGCGGGAGCTCAAGTGGCGGACAGCCCAGCTCAGGTCGGTGAGGATTTGCTGAGCGTTGTATGAATCCTGAAAGAAATGCCGCTCGATAAGGGGAACCACTTTGTAATTGAGCCGCCGAATCAGGGTGGCCAGTAACAGTGTGATGCCGGCGCTGCTGATGGCGATGGCCTCAATGCCCGGATCGGGAAATATCTGCAACAGGAACGATTTCAGTGTGAAAAACAGGATTCCGAACGCCAACAGGGCCTCCGCCAAAAAGAATCCGGTGGACACCATGGCGTACTGCAGGCCGCGACGAATGATAAGCCGGATGCCCAGCACCCGATGCTTCAACACAGCGTAGACAAAGAACAGGGGGAAGAAACAAAGGGAAGAAAGAACCAGGACTACGGCCCACAGGGGAGGTGTCGCTTCCGCCTGATAGACATAGAGAATGAAGGCCGTGGTCGGGACCAGGGTGATGAGTGTGCCGATCAGTATAATGATCAGACGGCGGCGTACGTCACGATTCCGGGCCTTGAAGGTGTTCAGCACCAGGGAGGCCACTCCGAGTCCGAGCATCAGCAGCAAGAGGCAACTATACACGACCTCGTACACGCCCAGCAGCGGCTCGAGGGGGACCAGGCTGGCTGAATGGTAGATATTCAGATAGGATGTCGGCAAGCTGATCAGGACATGGATGATCACCAGCACGAAAAACACCTGTTTCAGCCAGGGGAGCCGACGGTCAAGGGGAGACGGTTCGGGAAACACCAGGAAAAATCGCATGAACAGGTAGATCATCAGGGATTGCAACATCACCCAATACACCAGGCCGATCAGCCTGGCCCAGTCGGGGAACAGGACAAAGGAACTCCCGAAAATGGAAGAAAAGCTCACGAAAAGCAGGCAGGCCAAAAGCGCCTTGTTATCCTGTGGTTTCATAAAACCGATAAAAAAACCGGCCAAGAGTGTAATGAAAGGGAGGACGATCTGCTGGCTGTAATTGAACGCCCGGGTCAGCAGGCGCACTTCGCCGGGTTCTACCGGCGGCAGTCGGAGTTCCTGGGATGATCCCTCTCGCAGGACCTGCAAAACGATGGCCTCGCCATAATCCAGGGAGCGAATAAAATCCATGAAATCGACGTTCCGGCGCATGGGCGCGGATTCCCTGCCGGCGACGGCTACGCTGGTGACAATATCGCCGTTCCGTAATCCGGCCAGGTGGGCGTGGGTTTCAACGCCGAAAATGTCCCGCTCCTGCACCGCGGCCGTCATTCCCGCGGGGGCGTAGTACAGCTGGAATCCGGAATACCAGAGGAGATGGGCCGTCGGACGAACCACCATGTAGTACAGGGAGAAACCCTGATATAAAACGGTCAGCACCAGCAATACCGTCAGGAAAAAAAGTCGCTGCTTCATGGATGACGGGTGTTCCTCCTCGCCCGTATTGAAATTATACGTAAAAAGCAGGGAAGGATTCACCGTTTTTGTTATTTGTGACGATATCGTTAGTTATTCTGAGAAAAAACAGTGTGAAGGTTCGGGGATACCGGTAAAAACCGTCACGCGGAATCCAACGGAAGGTTTTTAATTCCGTTGCTTTCACGGCGGTGTTTTTGTATAATCGTGAACAAGTGTATTTCATTCACATCCAGGCTGTGTCCTAACTTGAATTTGTCGGGATCATAACATTTTTTTGGCAACATCATCCTCATGATGGCGATAAATAGGGTGATTTCGAAAAACCTTATCAACTTCTGAATGCAGTGTCCAGAGGATAAAAGGAGGTATAGCATGCAAGTTAATCAGTTTAATGTGCAAAATTACACCTTCAATGTGTTCAACACTGTGGACCAGGGCATGCAGGCGGCGGGACCCGGCCAGGTCAACCAGCTGCAGTCCCTGTTTTCACAGGCACTGGGTGTAATGGACAAGATGGTGGATAGTCTCCAGGCCCTGCTTGGCCAAAGCATGTCCCAGATGCCACCGTCGGGATTTGTGCCCAATCCCGGCCCGGAGATGCAATTCCCCAGCAATCCCATTCCCGGCCCCGATGCCCAGCCGGGCGACGGCAAGACCGGCTTGATCCAGTCGGGCAAGGAACCGCCCAAATTCGTGACACCGGGCGGTTACACCGTCGAGGCGGAGAAGGGCAGCAATGCGTGGAAGATCACCACCCCCGAGGGGCAAACCTCCCGCATCTGGGGTGATCCCCACGTCAATGAAAGCGACGGCGGCAAGTGGGATTTCAAGAAGGGGATGAGTTTCGTGCTGCCCGACGGCACCAAGATCACCGCCAAGACCACGCCGCCGGGTAAAAACGGCTACACCGTGACCCAGAGCATCGATATCATGAACGGCAACGAGCGGGCCACTATCAGCGGCATCGACAAGAACCAGCCTCAGAGCGAGGGCGTCAAGGCCGATCGCTGGGCCGTGGATGCCCGAGTGCCCGACGGCGATTATGCCGTCATGGGCGGCAACGGCGACGACTGGTTCCTGCACGGCCGCGGGGAGATCGTCGGTTCCTCGAAGCAGGGTGAAGTGCTCCACACCAAACAAGGCCCGGGCGAGGGCATCACCGACAAGGCCAAGGCGGCCATGCAGGAAGCACCGACTTTCGGCAGCCCCCAATTCATGCAGCAGATCATGCAACAGCTGCTGCAGCGCATGATGAGTCCCATTCCCTTCGGCCAGTTCGGCGGCAATTCGCCCTTCAATCCCGGCGGCATGACCCAGCCCACCGGCCCGCAGCCCGGCATGGGCGGCTGGGGTATGCCCCCGGGTCTCGGCACCGGTCAGCCCAATCCCGGCGTCGGCGACATGATGGGCAAATTCATGGAAACCATCACCAACATGTTCGGCATGATGAAGAATCTCACCGGCATGATGGGCGAGCTGATGCAAAACATCCAGCGTGGTGGCCCCGGCGGCGGCATCTCGCCCACGGTCCCTGACACCCAGCGGCCGACGCTGCAGGGCATGGCCAACGACAAGTTCAATGAAATCATGGACACCTTCAAAACGGACCAGGGGGGCAAGCCCCGTTTATTCGACATACTCAAGGGCAAGGATTTCGACAAGGCCGACAACATGATCCGTGATCTGACAAGGGATCCGGCCCTGCTGGGGGCCATGAGTCCGGACCAGCGCGGCCAGCTGCTGGAAGTCCTGCTGCGGGAAACGGGTGGTCCCGGCCGCGGTGAGAATCTGGCCAACGAACGTTCGGCCCTGGATATTCTCCGCTCGGCCAAGGATCCCATGGAATTCAGGCAGATGGCGGACGGCGCCGGCGGCTTCAGTAAGCTGGACGGCCTGTTCCACGGCCCGAACCAGGGTTCGTTCGATTTCCTCATGGAAAAGAACGGCATGCGCCCGGCACCGGGTCCGTTCTTCCTGGCGGGCGGCTTCATGCACGCCCTGGGCCGGTAGCGTTTCGGCCGGCGGCAGGTAACGGTAACCGATGAAACAACGCTTTTGCATGAATATTTGACATCACGGGTGCGGCCTCTGTCCGCCGACGGCGGTGGGGGCCGGGCCCGTCCACTTCAGAAGGAGGAAATCGATGCCTGAAAATATCAATCCCGCAACGGAACCCAATCCGGACGATCTGGCCATGCAGGTCGATCCCGAAGCCAAACCCATTGTCCGGGATGAGTACGTCACGCGCTTCTTGATGGGCGATATCACCGCCTCGGACATGATCGGCCTGACCCGTGACGAGCTCTACATGATCGCCAAGCGTGGCTATGAGCTGATGGAGCAGGGCAAGGTCGACGAGGCCCGCCAGGTCTATGAGGGTCTGGTACTGCTGGATCCGTACGATCCCTATTTTTACACCGTACTGGGCTCCGTCTACCAGCGTCTCGAGGACGAGGACAAGGCCCTTGAATGTTACAACCAGTCTTTGCGGATGCAGCCCTGGAACCTCAGCGCCCTGACCAACCGCGGGGAACTCCTGTTCAAGCAGGGCAAGCTGACGGATGCCTTCAAGGATTTCCAGCGTGTCATCGAGCTGGATCCCGGCGACAAGAACCGGTCCACCCTGCGCGCCAAGGCCATCGTCCTGGCGTTAAAGGAAACCCTGGAAAAGCAGAAAGCTTAGCATTTACAACGGCATAAGAACCGTATTCAGAGTACCTCCTGTCCCGCCCGGCAACAGCAGATCCGTGGCGGGTCAGGAGGTTTTTTATTCACTCCGATCCGGGGGGGGGCTTCGCGGCCCGGCGGTCGTCATATCCTGAAACGAGTTCCGTTACCCGGCCGGCCTAGTCGCTGAGCCGGGGGTGGGGCAGCACCAGCGCCGCTTCCGCCGCCCCATCCGCTGCCGGCCCGTAGTGGCGGAGAGGCATCAGCCGCCGGGCGTCCACGACGAAGCTGTTGAACTCTTCCGTCACTTTCCCTTCCACCACGAACGGACCGGGCTGGGTAGTGAAATGGCCCCAGCGGCGGTAGGCCGCGGGGAACAACACCACTTCGAAGATGTCCGTTTCATCCTCCAGGGTAAGAAATTTCATGTACTGCCTGTTTTTGGCGAACACCCGGCGACTGGTGACGGGCCAGCCGGCCAGTCGTACCGACCGATTTTTGCGGCGGGGCAGATCGGCGGCACGGTCCAGGCCCAGGTGGGCCAGTTCCTGCCGGTGCAGGGCCAGGGGATGATCACTGACGAACGCCTCCAGCACTTCAGCCTCCTGGCGCAGCTTTTCGGCTGGGGTGAAATCGGGCAGGCGGGGCAGGATGACGGGCGGGAACAGCGGCTCGGCCAGTTCCGGAAACGGCAGTCCGACGGCGGCGGGATTGGCCTGAGCCCGGCGCACCGGCTCGAAGAGAAGTTCCAGGCGCCAGAGGAGTTCCGGTCGCGAGAATTCGAAACCGTCCATGGCGCCGCAGCGGATCAGGGCCTCGGTTTCGTCGCGGTCCGGGGCGGCCCGGTGCAGAAAATCCGTGAACGACGTGAACAACCGCTGGCCGCGGGCCGCCAGCATGCGGTCGGCGGCGGCGCGGGACAGCTTGCCCACCAACCCCAGGCCCAGCCGCACGGCCGGCCCCTCGGCGGTGCACAGGTAGTCGCTGCGGTTGATGTCGGGCAGGCGCACCGGCACGCCCCAGCGCCGCGCTTCCAGCACGTAGGCGGCGCGGCTGTAAAACCCGCCGCCGTTGGAAATAACGGCGGCAAAAAACTCCGCCGGGAAGTGGGTCTTGAGGTAGGCCGCCTGCCAGGAGAGTACGGCGTAGGATGAACTGTGGGCCTTGCAGAAGGCATAGCCCGAAAACGACTCCATCTGTCGCCAGATTTCCCGGGCGCTGTCGGCCGGCACGCCGCGCCCCTCGGCTTTGGCGATGAACGTGGCCTTCATGGCCTGCATGGCCTCGGCCGAGCGCTTGCTGGACATGGCCCGGCGCAGTTTGTCCGCCTCGCCGGGGCTGATGCCGGCGATGGCATGGGCCACCCGCAGGATGTCCTCCTGGTAGACCATGATGCCCAGGGTGGTGCCCAGCAGCTTTTCCATGGCCGGGTGGAGGTAGGTGGTGGGGCGGGTGCCGTGATAGCGGGCGATGAATTCGCGCAGCATGCCGGCGTCGGACGGACCGGGGCGGATGACGGAGCTGGCGGCGATGATGGTTTCCATGTCCCGCGGCACCAGCTTGCGCAGCAGGGAGCGCATGCCCGGCGATTCGACCTGGAAACAGCCGATGGTCCGCCCTTCCTGGATGTTGCGCCAGGTGGGGGCGTCATCCGCCGGCGCCCGGCTGAAGTCGAGGGCGACGTCGTGGTTTTGGCGGACGGCGGCCAGGGTGTCGCTGATGACCGTCAGGGAGCGCTGCCCCAGGATGTCGATCTTGAGCAGGCCCACGTCCTCGGCCTGGTGCATGTCGAAC
>JAFGRT010000045.1 GCA_016935015.1 Acidobacteriota bacterium
GACGGCACCCTTTTCAATTCAACCTATGCCGCCGACCTGGACGACGCCTGGCCCTCCTTCGTCTATCAAAATTCCTGCAACAACGGATATCCCGAGGTAACCAACAACCTGCAGTACTGTTTGCTCAAAAACGGGGCGGTGGCCGCCGTGGCCGCCACGCGCGTCTCCTGGTTCAACACCAGCGTCGGTTACGGCGATTTTGACGGCAGCACCACCAATTCGGGCATCGGTTACGAATTCGCCAGCCGGGTGGCCGACCTGCAGCCGGGCGGCGTGGCGCTGTTCGACGCCAAGACATCCATGAGCCCGGGTTCGGACACCCGCCTCATGAACTACTACGATTTCAACCTGTATGGTGACCCGGCCCTGCGCCTGGGTCCCTATTTCGGCGACCTGGACGAGTCGCTGACCGTGGCCGCGCCTGATCTGGCGGTCCTGATCCAGTACCTGAACCTGAATGTGTCGCCGGGCACCGCGCCGTTCCTGGCGCCGCTGGCCGCGGCCGACCTCGACGGTTCGGGCACGGTGGATGCCGTGGACCTGCAGATCCTGGCGGCATACCTGGACGGCGGCCACGAAGTGCTGCCGCCGGCCGTGATCTGAGCGCCGCCGGTCCACTGCCGAAACGCCGATCAGAGACAATGAAAAACAATCACAGGGAGTTATGATGGAAAATTTGTCTGCCGCCGAACTGATCCAGCTCATCCGGTCGGTCTTTCCCGCCCGGGATGAGGACCGGCGCCTGGCCATTCTGGCCGACGTCCCCCGCGCCGCCGACGCCGACAACGAGGACTGGCGCCGCCGCCGCCGCATCGCCGGTGACTGGCTGGTTGCCCTGGCCCCGCGGGCGGCCGATCTCGGCCTGGAGGAGGTCGTCCTGGTGGCCTATCCCGACGTGGGTTCCAACAACGCCGACCTGCCGGAGGACGGCTTCCGGCTGCCCGTGCATACACCGGTGCCCGACGCGGCGGCCGAGCTGGACGGGGTGGGGGACCGGGTCCCCTTCGCCGACATATTTGCCGGGACGCAGCTGTTCCTGGCGCCGACGGAATATTCCACCACAGCGCCCCTGAAGAACGCCGCCCGGCAATACGGCTTCCGCGCCGCCACCATGCCCGGCTTTTCGCCGCGGATGCTGCCGGCGCTCCGCATCGACTACACCGAGGTCAACCGGCGGGTGCAGTTGCTCAAGGAACGGCTGGACCGCGCCCAGTGGGCCGATGTCCACTTCCTGGTGGACGATCGCGACGAACATCGCCTCTTCTTCGATCTGCGCTGGCGCTCCGCCCATGCCAGCAGCGGCCGCTTTCCGGATCAGGGCGTCGCCGGCAACCTGCCCAGCGGTGAAACCTACATTGTGCCGTATGAGGGCGAACGGGACGAAGAACCGAGCCGTACGTGCGGGACATTGCCGGTTCAAATCGGTGCCGAGCTGGTGGTGTTCACCATCGAGGAAAATCGGGCCGTGGCCGTGACCGGGGAGGGCGAGACCCTGCGCCGGGAACGGGCGCACCTGCTGCGCGAGCCGGCTTACGGCAACATGGCCGAGGTGGGCTTCGGCATCCTGGGCGATTTCGGACTGGAGCCCATCGGCGAAATCCTCCTGGACGAGAAGCTCGGCTTTCACATCGCCTTCGGACGCAGCGACCATTTCGGCGGCATGGTGGGGCCGGGCGATTTCTCCTCGCCCCAGGCGGTGATCCACCTGGATCAGATCTACATTCCCGCCACCCAGCCGCGGGTGCTGGTGACGGCCATCGAGCTGGGCTATGAGGATGAATCGGGCGAGATCATCCTGGAGGATGGAGAGTACCTGGTCTTCTGAACGATGGCCACCCCCCCCCGTTCCGCTGACGTGCTGCGGCGGGCACCTGCCCGGTGGCCAGATGCCGTTTCGGGAGACAGAATGTGCGGCGGCCCGGAGAGGTGGAAAAAAGCGTCCCACCGGGTTCTTTGCCGGCGATGTTTCGGGGTGGATTCTGATATAATCCCTCTCTTCAGCCTGATAAAACCGGCCTGGCGCCAACGGGAAGAAAGGAGTTCAAGTATGCCTGATCTAAGCGTAACCTACATGGGGTTGAAGCTGCGCAATCCGGTCATCGCCGCCAGCAGCAGTCTGTCAAAAAGTCTGGACGGGGTGAAGCGGCTGGCCGACACGGGAGTGGGCGCCATTGTCCTGAAATCCATGTTCGAGGAGCAGATCATGGCCGAGACGGAGCAGGTGGCCAGCCACGCCCAATCGGCCTGGCATTCGGAAGCCATGGAATATGTCCAAAATATGGGTATGGATCTCGGCCCGCGCGATTACCTGCGGGTCATCGAGGAAGCCAAAAAAGCCGTCGATACGCCCATCATCGCCAGCCTGAACTGCTTTTCCACCCGCTGGTGGGCCGACTATGCCAAAAAGCTGGAAGTGGCCGGCGCCGACGCCATCGAGTTGAACGTCTCGTTCGTCATCAGCGATCCCCGGGTCGGGTGCAGCCAGGTGGAGGATCAGTACGTCTCCATCCTGGAAAAGGTCAACGACCGCGTGGAACTGCCGGTGGCTATGAAAATCGGCCCCATGTTCTCCTCGCCGGCCAATATCGCCTACCGCCTGGCCGGGAGCGGCGCCGCGGCCCTGGTCCTCTTCAACCGCTACTACCGCTTCGATATCGATCTGGACAAAATGGGGCTGGTGGCCGGCAACCCCTTCAGCACGCCGGACGAACTCCATCTGCCGCTGCGCTGGATCGGCCTGCTGGCCGGACGGATCGACTGTGACATGTCCGCCACAACCGGCATTCACGACTGGCCGGACGCGGTGAAGATGATCCTGGTGGGGGCCACCACGGTGCAGGTCTGTTCGGCCCTGTACCGGGAAGGGCTCGGTCGGGCCACCCAAATCATTGACGGCATCAGCAACTGGATGAAGGAGAAGAACTATCCATCGCTGGAGGATCTCTGCGGCAAGCTCAGCCAGTTGCGCAGCGCCGATCCGGACCGCTTCGAGCGGCTGCAGTACATCAAGACGTTCGTCGGTATTGAATAAGGGAATGGGGGCGGCCGGCGGCGAGGGATCGGCGCCGGGCCGATTCAATACAGCCCCCCGGCCTCGATGAAGGCCCGGATTTCCTCCATTGAAGGGATGTCTTCCAGACCATAGCCGCCCTGGGAGCGCGGTACCCGCAGATGTTCGATGACGGCCTCGATGTTGTAGCCCCCCTCGGCGGTCCAGATGGACACCTGCATGGCGCCGTAACTCAGCTTAAGTTCGGTGTGCCCCAGTCCTTCGGCCACCAGGGCGGAGGCGTGATAGGCCGTGAGCTCGTCATAAAACCGGCCGTAGGTCCCGAAGAGATCGAAGGGCAGGGACGTGTAGCGGTCCGGTTCCACCTGGCGGGCGAAATTGCGAATGTGGATCCCCTCGTGGGCGATGCTGACGCTGCTGATATCGCGCACGTGGAAGGCGACGATGCCGCCGGTAAAAATATGCTTTTTGTTGCGGATCGACACGCTGCCAATGAAATTGGACTTGCCGTTGTCATGAAAATCCAGCACGACCCCGTTGTTGTCGCCGTAGGGACCGTACATGCGCAGGGCCCAGTCCAGTTTGAGGTATTGCGGGCTGTCCGCAGGGAAATAATCCCGCGCCGTGGCCAGTTGCTCCAGGGCCATGATAAACTGCCCCTCCGCCGGCAGCATGTACCGATCGGGGGACGGCTGGGGCGGCGACGATTCGGCGGCGGCCCCCATTTCAGCGGTGACGTAGGTCCGGGCCAGGGGGAGGAAGGGGTGGCCGGCCTGTCCTTCCACCGCCGGGACCAGGCCCATGAGGATCCAAAACAGCGCCGGCAGCCTCAGCCGCCGCTTCCACCCTCCGGATTGTCCATGACGATCTCGGTTCATCAGCGCTCCTCAGGGCTTTAGACGCGGTGACGGCTAAAAATTTTCAATTTTTCGCCACCCCGAATCCGACGGTTGCTCCGGTATGGTTTACGGACCGATGCGGCGGGCGGTTTCACTCTTGATCGGGCCTCCCGGATGCTTGCCGCTCCGGTGGTGGGCCGAAATTCGTGTTTGGTTTTGGGCCGTTTCGGGTGATAATACTCGTTCAGGCGGTGAACGCGGACTGGCGCGCCGCCGCTGAATTTGCCAGAAAGGACACGTGACCGACCGGTAATCATGACCTTCCCCGACACCGCACCGACCATCCGGCATATCCGTGAAGCCGCCCGGCGCATCGCGCCCCATATCAACCGGACGCCTGTCCTCACCTCCGCCAGTCTCGACGGGATGACCGGTTGTCGACTATTCTTCAAATGCGAGAACCTGCAGAAAGTGGGTGCGTTCAAGTTCCGCGGCGCCTGTCACGCCGTGTCGCTGCTGGATGACGCCCGGGCGGCCCGGGGAGTGGCCACCCATTCCTCGGGCAATCATGCCGCCGCCCTGGCCCTGGCGGCACGGATTCGCCACATCCCGTCCTGTATCGTCATGCCCGAAAATGCGCCCGGCGTCAAGAAACGGGCGGTGGCCGGCTATGGCGCGGAGATCGTGTTCTGCCGGCCCACCCTGGCCGACCGCGAGGCCACCCTGGAAAAGGTCATCCAGCGGACGGGTGCCGAATTTGTCCATCCCTACAACGATTACCGGGTGATCGCCGGCCAGGCCACTGCCGCCCTGGAATTGCTGGCGGACATGCCGGCACTCGATTTTGTGATGGCGCCGGTGGGCGGCGGCGGGCTGTTGAGCGGTACCGCCCTGACCGTCCGCGCCGTCTCACCGGCCACCGCGGTGCTGGGTGCCGAGCCCGCCGGCGCCGATGACGCCTGCCGCTCGCTGCAGGCCGGCCGAATCATCCCCCAGACCCATCCGCAAACCGTCGCCGACGGCCTTCGGACCTCGCTGGGTGAAAAGACGTTCCCTATCATCCAGCGCCTGGTGCAGGAGATCCTGACGGTCAGCGAAGACGGAATCCTGCAGGCCATGCGACGGATCTGGGAACGAATGAAAATTATCATCGAACCCTCGGCCGCCGTTCCACTGGCGGCGGTTTTCGAGCACCCGACGGTTTTTCGCGGGCGTCGCGTTGGGATCATCCTGTCGGGCGGGAATGTGGATCTGGACCATCTGCCCTGGCCATCGACCCCGGAATGACCGGCCGGCCGCCTGACCTGAACCTTGCGGGGCCGGTGACGACGGCCGCTTCGCCACCTGTGGCGGTTACCAACGGCCGATCCCTATTTTCACCCGGCTGCGGAAAGGCATTGTGAGCAAAAACCAGGTGATCCGGAACACGGTGTTGAAATGGCTGCCGAACCCGATCTTGCCGGTGTATACCGTCACTCTTTTTTCAAGCGCCTTCCTGGTTTTCTTGGTACAACCCATGATCGGGAAAATGATCCTGCCGCTCTATGGCGGAACATCGTCGGTCTGGAACACGTGCCTGTTTTTCTTTCAGGGGACGCTGTTGCTGGGGTACATGTACGCCCATTACAGCAGCCGGTGGCTGGGCAGCCGCCGCCAGGCGCTGTTGCACATCCCCCTGATGAGCGTGGTCTTTCTGGTGCTGCCCTTTTTTGTCTCGCCCGATCAGCCGCCTGCACCGGAAATGAATCCGGTGCTGGTGCTGCTGGTGGACCTGGCGGTGGTCGTGGGCTTACCCTTTTTCGTGGTGGCCAGCAGTTCGCCGCTGTTGCAGCGCTGGTTTTCGCAGACCACCCATCCCGCCGCCGCCGACCCGTACTTCCTGTATGCGGCCAGCAACGCCGGCAGTATCCTGGCGCTGTTGGCCTACCCGTTTCTGGCCGAACCGTTATGGACCCTGTGGCAACAAGCTTCCCTCTGGAGGTGGGGTTACGGCGGGCTGGTCCTGCTGACGGCACTCTGCGCCCTGCTGCTGTGGCGGCATCCGGTGGGAACGGTTCCGGGAACCAGAGCCGCTCCACCGCCGCCCGCGGGCAACGGCGCCCGCAAACCCACGACCAAAGAACGGCTGATCTGGTTGTTTGCCGCCTTTGTCCCTTCCAGCCTGATGCTGGGCGTGACCGCCCACATCACCACCAATATCGCCGCCGTCCCCCTGTTGTGGGTTCTGCCCCTGGTGCTGTACCTGCTGACGTTCGTGCTAGTGTTTGCCCGGCGGCGGCTGATTCCGGCTGGATTCATCGGGCGGGTCGTGCCCCTCGCGGCGCTGGTGACCGGAGTGTTCATTTTTATGCGGATTCGCGGCACGGATTGGCTGATCATTCCCCTGCACCTGTTGCTGTTTTTCATCCTGGCCCTGCTGTGTCATGCCGAGCTGGCCCGGCGGCGTCCCGACGCCCGGTATCTGACCGACTTCTACCTCTGGATGTCCCTGGGCGGGGTCAGCGGCGGCATTTTCAACGCCGTCATCGCCCCGCTGCTGTTTCCGCGCCTGATGGAGTACCCACTGGCCATCGTCCTGGCTTGCCTGTTGTTGCCGGATCTGTCCACGGTGAACCGACCGGCCAACCGCCGCCTGGACTGGCTGATGCCGCTGGGACTGGCGGCGCTGGCGGTGGCCATGTTCACTGTTATCCACACCCTGGACTGGCAGGGGGAGAGCAACGGTTTCGCCCTCCTGTTCGCCCCCCTCGCCCTGCTGGGCTGGCTGGCCCGGCGGCGACCGCTCCGTTTCGGCCTGTCCCTGGCCGTGATTCTGGCGGCGGTGGGCTATTTCGTGGAAATCAGCGAGGGGCAGGTCTTGTATGCATCACGGAACTTTTTCGGACTGAAACGAATCGTGCTGGATGAGGCCGGGGGAATCCGCCGCCTGGCCCACGGCACGACCCTCCACGGCGCCGAATATACGGACCCGGCCGACCGGCGGATACCGCTGGCCTATTATCATCCCAGTGGGCCCATCGGCGATGTGTTTCGCGGTTTGATGGCGGAGAACCTCCGCCCGGCCGTGGGCGCCGTGGGCCTGGGGGTCGGATCCGTGGCCGCCTACATGGCGCCGGCACAGTCCGCGGTTTTTTACGAGATCGACCCCGAGGTCATCCGGATCGCCCGGGATCCCCGCTACTTTCATTTCCTGGCCGACTGCCGCGGCGAGGTGACGGTGATCCAGGGGGACGGCCGGCTGGCTCTGGCCGCCGCACCGGACCACCATTACGGACTGCTGGTGATGGATGCCTTCAGTTCCGATGCCATCCCCGTCCATCTGCTGACCCGGGAAGCCCTCGACCAGTACCGCCGGAAACTGAGACCGGACGGATTGCTGGCCTTTCACGTCTCCAACCGCTACGTGGATCTGTCCCGGCTGCTGGCCAACCTGGCGGCCGAAGCGGATCTGGTCTGCCTGAGCCGGATCGATACCGACAGCACTCCGGCCGGCAAGGAAGAATCGCACTGGGTGGTGCTGGGCCGGGCTTCCGCCGTCACCCGTCGGCTCCGCCGGGAAATGTTCTGGCGCGAATTGTTGCCCCAGCCCCGGGTGCCGGTCTGGACCGACCATTACTCCAACATTCTGTCCATCATCAAGTGAGCCTGGTTCGGTCGGCGGACCGAAAAACAATACACGGAGAGCCCACATGAAAAGAATATTTCTGACCGGTTGGTTGCTGAGCAGCATGATGGTTGTGGTTTTCGGCGCGACGGTCGTTCGGGAGATTTCCTGGCCCCATTTGGCGAAGACCGGCCGACTGGAAAACGGAACGGTTGTCGCCGACCCGGACGGACCGATATGGCAAATCGGCCAAAAATCGGTCGAGCCGGCGGCGCTGGGTATTTTCAGCATCAACGATCCGGGAATCACTCAGCTGACCTGGGCCCTGGTGGGTGAAGTGCGCCATGAAGGGGTTGCCGGCCAGGGCTACCTGGAGATGTGGAACATCTTCGAAAAAGGGGAGTATTATTCCCGGGGCCTCGCCGCGGAAGGGCCGCTGCAGGGAATTGCCGGTGATTCCGGATGGCGTCCGTTCATTCTTCCTTTTTACAGTCAGGCCGAGGTGGGACCGCTGCTGCGTCTGGAATTGAAACTGTTTCTGCCAGCCGGGGGGACGGTGGAATTGCGCAACGTGCGGTTGCTGGAGTATGCGGCGGGAGAGCAGATCTTCGACCCGGCCGCAGTCCATCGCCTGGGCGGGTGGCTGGGTGCTGTTTTCGGTGGATTACTGGGCCTGATCGGGGCATGGGTCGGTGTCCTGACAGGTCTCGGCAAAGCCCGACGGCTGGCCGTTGGCGGTCTGTGGCTCATGATCGTGTTGGGCGTGGTCAGCCTGATCCTGGCATTGATTTCCCTGACGCAGGGCTATCCCTGGCCGGTGATCTATCCCCTGGCCCTGGTGGGTCTGTTGGGCACCGGGCTGGGACTGGCCTTCCGGCCGGTGGTGCGTCGTCGCTACGACCCGCTTGAATAGCGCCGGATGCCGTCCCTGGACGCCCCGCGCTGAAAACCCACGGCGGCCTGTCCTCCCGCCCGGCCGCCGGCCTTTCCCTTGTCTCTTCCGTTGTCACCTCAGTTGTTTGAGCCGCCTTCTTTTCATGATAGAATGCCGGCTCATTGTCCGGATGGATTGGCATCACCATGAGTCAACATTCACTCAGCATCAGACGGGAGATCGGGCGAACGCTGCACCTGGCCTATCCGGTGATCATCGGCCAGCTGGGCCATATTATGATGGGCGTGGTGGACAGCCTCATGGTCGGCCGGCTGGGCCCCACGCCCCTGGCGGCAGCCTCCCTGGCCAACGGGCTCTTTTTCCTCATCCTGGTGCTGGGGTTGGGAATCAGTTATGCCATCACGCCGCTGGTGGCCATGGCCGAAGGCGCGGCCCGGCCCCGGGAGTGCGGCGTGGTGCTGCGCCAGGGGCTGGTGGTGGGGCTGGGCGCCGGCGGTGTGCTGGCCGTCCTGACATTCGGCATCAGCTGGCTGATTCCTCACCTGCAACAGCCGCCGGCCGTGACGGCCGAGGCGGTGGATTATATCCGCATTCTCGGCTATTCCGTGCTGCCCATCATGCTGTTCCAGGTCTATCGCCAATTCAGCGAGGGAGTTTCGCATACGGTGCCGCCCATGGCCATCACTCTGGCGGCGAATCTCAGTAACATCTTTTGCAACTGGATTCTGATTTACGGCCATCTGGGGATGCCGGCCCTGGGTTTGCGCGGCGCCGGTTGGGCCACCTTCATCACCCGTTCCCTCATGGCTTTGGCCATGGTCTGGTATGTGCGAAGCGCCCGTCGGTATGCTGTCTTCGATCCCACTCTTCATTACCGGCGGCTGGATCCGGTGATCATCCGGCGACTGCTGCGCATCGGGCTGGGGAGCGGTTTTCAGCACTTTTTTGAAGTGGGGGCCTTCTCCGGCGCGGCCATCATGATCGGCTGGCTGGGGACCGAGCCCCTGGCCGCCCACCAGATCGCCCTGAGCATGGCCGCCACCACCTTCATGTTCGCCGTGGGCATCTCGGCGGCGGCGGCCATCCGCGTCGGCAACGCCGTCGGTCGGCAAAGCGTCGCCGCCACGCGGTCGGCCGGCTTCAGCGCCATCCTCCTGTCGGCCGGCGTGATGACCTTTTTCGGATTGATTTTCGTGGCGTTCCGCCGGGTGCTGCCCACGCTGTTCATCGACAACACCCGGGTGGTGGAAATCGCCGCCGCCCTGCTGGTGGTGGCCGCCCTGTTCCAGATGTCCGACGGGACCCAGGCCGCCGGCCTGGGGGTGCTGCGCGGCATGGCCGACGTGCGCATTCCCACCCTCATCACCTTCATCGCCTACTGGCTGCTCGGTCTCCCCGTTGGATATGCCCTGGGTTTTTGGGTAAAATGGGGGGTTGTCGGTGTCTGGGTCGGCCTGGCCCTGGCCCTCACCGCTTCGGCTGTCATGCTGACCCTGCGCTTTCACCGCCTCAGCCGCTCACCTGTCCACGTGCGCTGATGCCGCCTGGTAACCGTGCGGCATCAGCGGCGAGCACGTTCACCTGATCTCAGACGGGCGGATTTCCGGCCAGAACGGCGGCGAGGGCGTCAAGGTCGGCGCTGTTCGTACCGCCGTCCCCATCCACATCCGCCGCCGACAGCGGGGCCAGGAACGGGGGAACATTCGGGGGCAGATGTGCCTGTAGATAATGATGCAGGATCTCCAAGTCCACCGCCGTCAGTGCACCGTCGGCGTCAAGATCGCCCGGCCGGGCATAAGCGCCGAATTCATCGGCTCCCAGGTCCGCCGCGGCGCCGGCCGGACGCGACTGGCAATCCAGGTCGGTGGTAAGGCCGGCCAGGAAGATGGCCTGATCCACCACTTCTGTCACAGGGTAGGCCAGATGCAGGTCCCCGGCCGGGGCGTCGCGGAACCAGGCCGGCACGGCATCCTGGCGATTGGATCGGACGGTCGCCGTCCCGCCGTCGCGACCGGCGATGGCCGCGTTGCAGAGGTTGTTGGCGATGTCTACTCCCGTCGTGGCACCGAAGCGGTATTCCACGGAATTGAAATAGTTCTCCGTATACAGGGTGTTGTGATACACGGTGGCATCCGGAGCGCTCTCGAGGCCGATCCCGACATCCCGGGTGGTATGGACCATATTGTTGTGAATGGCGCCGCCGGTGTGTCCCTGGCTGCCGAGACCGAAGCCGATGCCACGGTCGCAGTCGGTAATCATGTTCCCGACCACCTGGGAGCCGCCGGCGCCGTTCCAGATATGAACGGCATGTTCGGCCAGCGCCGACTCCGGGCTGCGGATGTGTTTGAAAACGCAATGCCGGATGATCCAGCCGCCGGCCTGGTGGATGTCCACACCGCCGATGTAGTATTGAGGGCCGATGCCGGCGGTGTATTCGAAGAGGCACCATTCCACCACGCCGTTGTCGGCGCAGGAACCGTCGGCGCACCAGGGCACCTTCAGCATCTGCTCGCCGGTGTCCACGAACCGGACATTGTGAATGAGGGGCGAATCGGGATCGCCGCACTGCAGTTGCACGGCATGATTGGCCACCCAACCGATGGTCATGTCGGCCACGGTGAAATGGCTGCCGGCGACGTTGAAGATGTGGCTGACACTACCGGTCATTCCCTGGCCGTGCAGGATCACGGCGTCGCGGTCGCCGGAACGGCCGCGGAAGGCGACATGATCGCCCCAAATGCCGATCATGTCGTCCAGCTCGTAGATGCCGTCCGCCAGCAGAATGGTCAGGTGGCCGGTGCTGTTGGCCTGCCCGACGGCGTCCCACAATTCACCAACATCGACGACGGTCACGACGGTGCCGCTGGGGGCGGGAAGGGGAGTTCGCACACAGCCCGTTTCCCAGACGGCCATGCTGGTGCCGGTCCACTGCAGACCGGCAAAAAGTATCCACAGAACCGGGACGAAGACCGGACAGTGGGGCAGGCGTTTGGCTCTATTCACTCGCATCGGGCCTCTTTTCCGTCGACGGCGCTCAGGAATGGCGAAGAACCGCCTACTCACAGCGTTTGTCTTATTATAAACGATGTGGGAAAGAAGATCATCCCAGCAATGGCGAAGAGGAAATCCCCGGGGTACCTTGGGATAGGGAACCAGATCTCAGGCGGAAGGCGTCCTCGATCTCACGCCGAGAACGAGTGCCCAGAACACCGGCCACGGCATCGATGAAGCCGGAGATCCGCTCGGCCACGCCAGGGCATGGCAGGAAAAAGGCGGAGAATTCCAATTGGTCCTGCAGAAAACCCACCCGGTCGGTACGGTGAAGGAGGAGGAGCATATCTGAAAAAAAGGCGAACAAATAGACGTTGAGCAGGTGCTCGTCGTGGCCGCAGTCGTCCCAGATGATCCAGATGTATTTTTCCAGCGTTTCCCGGAAGGATCCGGGGCCTCGGCCAAGGTAGATTCCCAGCATGCAGGCGGCGAAATCGCGGCGGAGTTGGTCATCCATGATGGCGTCCCTGGCGGCGGACGAAAGGTTGATCCAGATCCGGTTTCCGTCCGATCCGCTATGCTTCCATCATAAGTCAAGATTCGTCGTCACCGACGGGTAAAAACCGCAGATCCACCGGGATAAATTACATATCCGACAAGGGGAAAATGATTCACATTCATTTGATGGCAGCGTCAGTGTTCCTGTGTCTCATGAGGGAGCAAGCCGAAGTGTTTTTTAAACAGTTGACTGAAATAGGCCGGATCGGCGAAACCGATCTGCTGGGAGACCTGTTTGACGGAGGTTCGACCCGTGTTGTCCTTGAGCAGGCACCAGGCCCGGTTCAGTTTCTCGGTGGTGATGGATTGCTGGAGGGTCACTCCCTGCTCCTTGCTGAACTTGTTGGACAGGTAATTGGGGTGATAGTCGAAGGTTTCGGCCAGGGAGCTGATGGTCAGCCGGCGCAGTTCCGGCAACGGGCAGGTGGCCAGATGCATCAGGATCCGGTCGGAAAAGGTTTTTTCCTGGCGCTCTTCTTCGTAGACGGCCAGAAAACGGTCCAGTTCGTCCAGGAAGATCCGGATCTTGCCGTTCGTGGCCGGCTCGTTGATGAAGTTTTCCGCAAGCCTGACCTGGTTGCGCATGATCTGCTCGCTCTCGTTGGAATACAGAACCGACAGGATGCCAAACAGGATCGTACTGAGCCGACTGTTGATCTCCCGGGGATCGTGTCGGCATTCGTCGGCAAGGATGGCCGTCTGGGTGGCCATCATATCCAGGAACCGCCGCCGGCCGTGTTCCTGGTAAATTTTGAGGAGCTGGCGTGAAACTTCCAGTGTTTCGGTGAATTTAGTGGCCATGATGATGCATGATACTACAGCGTCGCCCGTGTGGCAAGCCGGATGAAGCGCAGGCGGGGTTGGGGGCCGCCGCTGCCGGAAATCCGTCGGATGGGAAGATGGACCCGCCGCCCCGGTGTCAATCCGATAGGAGCGGCGGGTCTGCAGAGCATTGAGACCTAACGCACCGGATTTTTCGCCGGCGGTTTGGGAATGGCTGGTTTCTGCTGCGCGGCCAGCTCCTTCATGATCTCCTCGATGGCCCTCTCCAGGCTGGGATCCCGGCCGGTCACCACCAGGTCGGGCCGGTCATCCACTTCGATGTCCGGCGCCACGCCCTTGTTCTCAACATCCCAGCCACCTTCAGGATTGATGAACGAGAAATCGGCGATGCTCACCGAGCCGTTGTCCATGAGCGGCGGATTGCCCGATAGGCCGATCAGGCCGCCCCAGGTCCGGGTACCGATGAGTTTGCCCAGGTTCAGCTGCTTGAAGAAGAACGGGAACGCATCACCGCCTGAACCGGCGTAACCGTTGATAATGCAGACTTTGGGACCGTAATGGGCGGCACCCGGGGTGATGAATCCGTCGGTGTAGCGGGTTTTCCACACGCCGAGCAGCTGCCGGTCCAGGCGGTTCATGTAGATGTCGGGGATGTGGCCGCCAGAGTTGTAACGGACATCAAAAATCAGGGCATCCTTGCGCACCTGCGGATAGAAGTCACGGCTGAAGCCCTCCACGCCCGGAGCGGCGGTGGCCGGCAGGTGAATGTAGCCCACTCGGCCGTCGGTGGCTTCATCGACCTTGCGGCGGTTGGTGTCCACCCAGTCCCGGTAACGCAGAGCCAGTTCGTCGCGGATCGGTGTCACCGTAATCTCCCGGGCCCCTTCGGTCGTGGGCGCGCTGTTGATTGTCAGCACGATAGCCTTGCCTACCGTATCCACAAACATGGCATAGGGATTGCACGGCGCCTTGAGCTCCTCGCCGGCGACAGCGATGATATAGTCGCCTTCCTTTACGTTCAGCCCGGGCTGGGCCAGTGGGCCGCGACGATTGGGATCCCAGTTCTGGCCGGGATAAATCCTGTCAATGCGGTAATAACCAGAGTCTTTGTCCAGTGCCAGATCACACCCCAGCAACCCGACATCGATGCGTTTCACCTCGGGGTAGTCGCCGCCGCCGCGGTAGGTATGTGAGCTGTTCAGCTCACCGATCATTTCGCCCAGCAGGAAATTCAGGTCCTCGCGATGGGCTACATGGGAAAGCATGACGCCGTATTTCTCCTTGATGGCCGGCCAGTCCACACCATGCATGTTGGGATCGTAAAAAAAATCGCGCGCCATGCGCCAGGCGTCCAGATACATCTGGTTCCATTCGTCGCGGGGCACGACGTTCATGTTCATTTCTTTGAGGTTCAGCAGGCCCTTGCCCGGTTTCTGCTCGGGCTTGGCGTCGATGATGACGTAGTTTGGGCCCTGACGGACGAGGATCTTCTTGCCGTCGGCCGAATAATCGGCCCCGGTGATCCCGGCAATCACCGTTTTGGCTTCCCGCTTCTTGAGATCGAAGAGGTGGATGGTGGCGCCCCGGGAGTCCCCCGCGCCCGGCACATCCACGCTGATGTAGAAGACCATGCCCTTGGCGGCATCCACCCCCAGATAGTTGCCGTCGGGAATGGGCAGATCGATGAGGCGGCCTTCGATCCCTTCCAGGTCGATCTGGATGGCCTTGTCCGCGGCGGCATCTTTCTGCTTTTCGCCGTTTTCTTCCCCGTTGTCCTTGGACTCGGCATTTTCCGCCTTTTTCTCCTTGTCCGCGCCTGTTTTCTCTTCCTTGACCTTTTCCTCGTCGCTTTCCGGCGCGAAGGGGGAGGGAGTGTCCGCCTGCAGCGTCACCACGGCCACCTTGCCCGGGTTGTAGTGGTAGTGGAGAAACTCGATGGCACTGAACCCATAGTTGTGCTCGCGATTGGCGACAAAATAGAGGTATTTCCCCTCCGGATCGAAGGCGGGGCTCTGGTCGTCCGTCATATCGCTGGTGATCTTGTGGGATTGGGCCGTCTCCAGGGAATACAGGTAGATGGAATTGAGGCCGTTGGGTGACGCTTTGTCATAGGCGATCCAGCGCGAATCGGGGCTCCAGACGCCGTCGATGAAATTGCCCGTCCCCTCGTACTGGCCGTGGTCCACCTTGACCAGCTGCTTCGACTCGATGTCGAGGTAATGCAGATTCACCGCCGCATCCGACAACATGATCTTCTTGCTGTCGGGGCTCCAGGCGAGATTGTCATACCAGATGCTCGACCCCTGCGTGAGTTGAACCGGTGCCGTTTTGCCGTCGGCGGAGCGGATATACACCTCGTATTCGCCGGTTTCGTCCGACACATACGCGATCCACTTGCCGTCGGGGCTCCAGGCCGGGGCCCGTTCCCGTACGCCGGGGGTCCGGGTCAGGTTGCGGATCTCGCCCTTTTCCGCCGGCACGGTGAAGATGTCCCCCCGGGCGTCGAATACCGCCCGGACACCCGTAGGCGATATGCCGAAGTTCTGGATGTAGCGGGCGACGTTTTTGAGGCCGGGGCGGGCACTCAGGCCCTCGTCATGAACCTGGACGGTCAGGCGGCGGTCCTGGCCCGTCGCGAGATCGATGACATGCAGGTAGCCGGCGTATTGATAGACAATGGCGCCGGGTCCGATGCTGGGCCACTGGATGTCGTAATCCGCATAATTGCTGAGCGGCCGTGTCTGGCCGGTGGGAATGTCGTAGGCGTAAAGGTTGTAACGGATCTGCTCGTTACCATCCGACAGATAATAAATGGTGTCCCCTTGCCACATGGGAAACATGTCGTTGGCTACACCCTGGGTAATTTTCTCGATGGTGTTGGTGGGCAGGTCATAGACCCAGATGTCGGGCATCATTCCGCCCCGGTAGCGCTTCCAGGTGCGGAATTCACGGCTCATGCGGTTGTAGGCGATCTTCGTGCCGTCGTCGTTGAACGTGGTCAATTCGCCGGTGGGCAGGGGCAGCATTTCGGGAAAGCCGCCGTCGGCCGATACCTTGAACAACCGGTTGAAGCGGCCCCAGAAGGAGGCGCGCCGCGAGCGGAACAGGACCGATTGACCGTCGGGATACCATTCCAGCAGCTGATCTACACCGGGATGATAGGTCAGCCGCTGGGGAACGCCGCCGGTGGCCGGGATGACATAGACATCGCTGTTGCCGTCGTAATCGGCTGTAAAAGCGATGCGGCTGCCATCCGGAGAAAATTTGGGGTAACGCTCCATGCCTTCATGACTGGTCAACTGGCGGGCCATGCCACCCTGGGCGGATACGGTCCACAGGTTGCCGGCATAGGCGAAGACGACGGTATCGCCGTGGATATCCGGATACTGCAGCAGGCGGGCGTCATCAGACACCGCGGCCATCAGGCCGCCGATGGCGGACAGCGCCATCAGCATGAACAGAACATTTCGCATGAAATTCCTCCTGGCAGGATTGGTTATTTTCCTTAACGGATGCGACGTGAGCGTCCGAGCAGGGATCGCTGACCATCCCCTTTCGTTGCCGACGAAGAGTCAAATCAGGAATACGAAAAAGAAACGAATATGTTGCAGGGAATGATGTCCGGTCGCTGGCCTCTGCCCGGCAGCCGCCCGCCGGACCGCTTATTCGTTGTTCGGCAGGCGAAGTGGCGGCAAAGCTTGTTCGATATCGGACCGTTGACGCTCGAGCCAGGGCGGCAGCCGCAGCTCCCGGCCCAATCGCTCCAACGGCTCGTCGACGGCGAAGCCGGGCGTATCCGTGGCGACTTCGAAGAGGACGCCGCCCGGTTCGCGCAGGTAAATAGACCGGAAGTAGGTCCGGTCGCGGACGGAGCTGGCCTCCACCCCGTGCCGCCGCAGCTCTACGAGAAGGCGATGTTGCGATTCTTCGTCGGGTGTCCGCCAGGCGATGTGATGAACGGCACCCGGCCCCATGCAGCCGTTTGGTGCCGGGGGCACGGTGACAAGGTCCACCGGGGTGCCGGAGCCGTCGTCTTCTGTTGTCAAGCGGCGACGGCCGTCCCGCTCGCCGGTGAGTGTGAAGCCAAGCCAGCGCCGCATGAATGCGGCCGTTGCCTCACCATCAGACAGCGACAGGGTGGCGGAGTGGAAACCACGGAGGACATGATCAACTGGAATGGGGCCGGCCGATGGGCTGGACCGCGCTGGGGTTTCCGTGAACACGATCTCCAGCCCGAGGCCGTCAGGGTCCCGAAATGCCAGGACCGGCTCGCCGAAACGGTCGACGGGCGGTGCGGTGTTGATGCCGTGTTCGTGCAATCGCTCCTGCCAGTAGGCCAGGGAGGCTGGAGGCGCGGTGAACGCCACGGCGGTCACCTGGCCGGCCCCCGCGCGTCCGGGGAGAGCGCCGGCGCCGGACCAGGCGAAGAAGGTCAGCACCGTTCCCGGCCGCCCCTGCTCGTCGCCGTAGTAAAGATGGTACGTGCCGGGGTCGTCGAAATTGACCGTCAGCTTGACCAGTCGCAGGCCCAGCACACCGGTGTAGAAATCGATGTTGCGCTGGGGATCGCCGGCGATGGCGGTGATATGATGGATGCCGTACACTTTTTCAGTCATGCGTACTCCATCGATTCACTCACCGGACAGGCGGTGTCCGGGCGGAGGTCCAGTCTCTCCATCGGCCGTTCAGGAGTTGTCCGGCAGCACCTCGTCCTGGCGGCCCAGTTTGCGGCAAAATCGCCCCAGCGTTGCCTGTTCCTCGGCGGTGAGGATGCTGAATTCCCGGGCGATGGCGCGGGCGTGGCCGGGGAAAAGCTCCTCGATGAGTTGGCGCCCTTTGGCGGAAAGCCGGACCATCACCACCCGCCGGTCGGTCGTGCTGCGCCGGCGGATGACCAATCCCTTTTTCACCAGGTTATCCACCACCAACGTGATGTTGCCGCCGCTTTTCAGTAGCTTGCGACATATTTCGTGCTGGGGAAGAGGACCTTTGTGCAGCAGCAGTTCCAGGGTGCCGAACTGGGTGACGGTCAGGGCGCCCATGGTTCCACCGTGCTGTAGCCGGACCAGCAGGGAATCGGCGGCGCGCATCAGCTTGCTATAGGTGCTCAGGGCCCGGGTTTCTTCCTGCGACCGGACAATCCGGGTGACCATAACCGGTCCTTACGATTTCATTTTACGGCGAAAGATACCGTCGATGGAGAAGCGGCCGGCGCCGGTCAGGAACAGCGTCGAAAAAGCCGTGAGGAACAGCAGGGCAAGTTCCTTGTCCTTGAAAGCATCGGCACTGTGAAAGATGAAAAACGCGCTGGCCATGGTCAGGATCAGGGGGATGGCGGCCAGACGGGTGGCCAGCCCCAGGACGACCAGAATGGCGCAAAAGAATTCGGCGAAGATGGCCAGGGCCATAGTTGTGGCCCCGCCCAGTCCCAGCGGGTCAGGGAAATTGGCCGATACTTTAGCGTAATTCACGAACTTGCCGTATCCGTGTCCCAGCAGCATGGTGCCACCGAAGACCAGCCGCATCAGCAGCAGACCGACATCGTTCAAGACATCCTTGCGTTGACCATCCATCCAAAAGAACCAGTTTTTCATTGCCTTGGATATCATATTTGTCTCACCTCTCCCGAAGATTGTTTTATGTCAAAACATTCAATGTCGTTCAAAAGAGATGCCCCGTTGGCTGCCGGGATTCAGGGGAGTGAACACCGGCCGGGGCGTCAGAGTATGCGACACGAATGACTGCATGGATGGCGGAGGTCTTGCCGGTGGAGGCCGACAGACCGGCGTGGGACCTCAGTCGCCGGCGGCGGCGGCTAACGGCGCCGTGTAGACGGGCACTCCGCCCACCAGTGTCATTCGTGGCAGGAATTTTGCGATGAACATATTGAGCGTAGCCACGCGTTCCGCGTCGCCCACACCGGCCGGAATGCGCCCCAATTGCTCCAGACTGAGGCCCGTCGGCCCCGCGATGGCCAGAGGATTGACGTTCCAGACCACCAGGTCGGCGAACCAGCCTGTGCTGGCGGCGTTTTCCTCCGCGACGGCCAGAGCACCGATCTCATTCTCCCAGCCGGCCACATAAGCCGCCCAGTACGTCATAGCGCTGAGTGCCTGTTCTGTGGTCAGGGCCATGGGATTTTCCGGCGTGTCAGGGGTGAGTCCCAGTGGTCCAAAGACCTGCCCAACCAGATAATCGGGCGGTCGGTAGTCCGGTTCGGCGCCGGTCTGGTCCAGCCAGTGGGATGGATCGATCTCCAGCGGCAGACGAGCCACGGAACCGATAAGTGTGATGGCGGGTCGGGGATCGCGCACCGAGGGCGGATCCGTGTTGAGAGTGAAAGGGATGTCGTGCTGAATATAGACAGGACAGGGCATGTGATGATGGGCCCGGGGCAGGGGCGGCACCCCTTGCCAGAAGTCATTCAGCAGGGTGTTGGGGATGGCCCAGAGCTCCTGTGCTATGGGAAAGCCCTCCCGGATGGCCTGGCCGTCGAGCACCAGCAGGGACGGTTGGGTAGAGAATACCACGTTGCGGGACCCAGCACTGGTTTGGCTGTCGATGCCGCCGGCGCCCTTAAGGTCGTCGATGGCGCCACAGGCGAAATTGAGCAAATGTTCCACCCGGAACCGGGTATTGTTGAACTGTCGCTGTACCACCATGAGGTCTGATCCCGGCGGAATCACCGCCTGCCAGTAGTCGGGCAGGTCTTCATAGTGTTCGGGGAAGTTTTCCACATCCGTTTTGAGTTGTTTGATTGCTCGCACATACAGGTCCACCGCGCCGTCACCGATGCAGTGACAGACGGTTTGACCGGGTATGGGCGTATCCGCCGCGGCCGACACTGATTTCCAATACCAGATGGCCGCCATGGCCATCAGGGTTCGCTTCCAGCCGGATTCCACCTGTTCCAGTGCCGACATGACTTTTTCCGCCATCCGGCCAGGTTGCGCTTCATCGAGCCATGTCATGTTGTCCAGGTGGGCCAGATCCGTTTCCAGATCGGCCTGCAGCTCCGCTGAATCCTGAGCCAGTTCCAGCCATCCGGCCGCGCTGTTCTGCAGGAAGGTCCAGTCACCGACCATTTCCGGATTATAAAACTGCGGCAGGCCGGGATTCGATTCCCGCACCAGCCAGTAGAGGGCGGCGGATTCGCGGCTGGTAAATTCCTGCTCCTGCAAATTGGTCATGGTCAGCAATCCGAACGAATGATTCAAGAAGGTAATGGGATCGCCGGCCTCGTTGGTGGTGGGATAGGTGTCTTCACGCCGAATTTTAACCAGTGGCGCATTGGAAAAAAAGGTGCGGGCGCCCGTTCCGCCATCCAGTTGCAACTTCCAGCCCAGCCAGCGGACCCAGCCCGGGAACTCGGGATGGATGGCCGGCGGTCGCAGGCGACCCACATCGGTTGTGTCCGGCGACGGGGCGGCCAGCGCAAGGACAGCCTCCACGTCGGCGGCGTTTTCCAGGTAGTAATACAAACCGATGCGGAGGTTCAATTGACCGGTGGCGATTTCCGGCGCAAGGGCATGATCCTGATAGAACATCTGCTGACCGGGAAACCGCCGGTCAAAAGACAAACCGGCATTGGCCCAGAATTCCAGAGGGTTGGTTTCCCGGCGATAGAACATGATGTCGTTCAGGGTGGTCAGGCCGTGACGGTGACACCAGCGGGCCAGGTTTTGACGGAATTCCATGCCCTTGTCCACCGTCACCTCATCGACGACTAGGCTGGACAGCATGTCGCGCATGACATAGTGTTCGGCATAGCCTGTCGGTCGCCACACTTGCGCATCCTCGTCCAGGAAGTACTGGAGCAGTCCCCGTTCAGACCCGTTGTACCAGTTGGTGCCGTATGGATTGATCGGGCTCCAGTAACCGTAAGCCACCCCGATGTCCGAGGAGTATTCCCCCCAGTAGACTGCCGCCGCATCCCACTCCGTCAGGGGAATACAGGCCGGAATGGGGCGGTAGAACGGGACCATGGCCAGAGATTCCACTGCTTCGGAGAAGGCACTGTCGGCGATGTGCAGGAGAATGGGCATGGCCTGTAAGGTTATGTCGTCCATGTGGGCCGTAACATAAAACGGCACATACCAGGGATGGGCTTCGTCGGGGTGCGCGACGATGATATCGACGGCAAAGGGCGGCTCCAGCGCCATAATGGCCCCCATTGCCGGTGATTCCGGAGAGATGGTGATGAGCCAGGAACCGTCAGGGCCGTTGACGCTGACCGATTCTACCGTCGCTTGGGGGAATTGGGTGCCCCATTCATTCTCCTGTTGCTCATTGAAGGCTTCCATCAGGGCCGAGTTGTACCAGCAAGCCTGGCCGCTGGTGTGGATCAGCACCGCCGGCCGGATCTCGTAATCCACCGGTGGCCAGGTGGCGGGGTCCGACGAGCAGGGATCCGCCGGAACCTGAAAGGGATATTCCGACGCCAACCCCACCCGGTTCAGCAGGTAGTCGGGATTGTAGGCGCTGTCGAGACAGCTGCCCGTCCGCTGAAACAGGAAGGTCTCTTCCTCGGGCAGGGCCGCCGGATCATCGATGAGCGTATACCAGTAGCCGTGCAAATACACACCCGCCTTGTCCTCCTCGGCGATGTAGTCGTTGGCGTCGGCCACGATCTCCCATAACGCCTGCCGGACGCAGACCCGATCCCACGTTTGCACATCCGTGTAATAATGCGGATCGCCCACGTCGGCGTAAAACCCGAACCGTTCCCCTTCGCCGGGCAGCTTTTTGGACCAGCTGGTCACGTGAAAATGAGTGTCGATGAGGCCGGGTGTGACCACCTTCCCTTGCAGGTCCAGGTATTCGGAGCCCAGCAGCAGATTGTCGCCGATCCCCTGGGCCCGCCAGAAGGCCGCCACCTGGAGGGCGGTCATTCCCGGCGGGTCAGGGTTTTCTTCGGTCAGCAGCTGGGGATAGTCGTCGATGGGGTGCGCCACGAGGCCGTCGGCGCCGGGCCCGCCTGCCAGGGCCGGGTACGTGGCGATGATCCGCCCGGTATCGGGATGGATCAGGATGGCGTGCAGGACCATCAGGCGGTAACGGTCGGTTGGGCTGTCTGTGGAGAGAGCGTCATATGGATTGACCGTCAACAGGTAACCGTTATAGAGACACCGGACACGTGACGGCCGAAATTCCGGCTGCAGCGAGATTCGCAGATACAAAACGTCATCGATGTTTACCCGCCCGTCGGCGTTCACATCGGCCGTCTCCACATCCAAGGGGCCGGCGGTGGGATCGCCCGCCAGCAGCCTGTTCAGAGAGACGACGTCGGCTTCATTCACGATGCCGTCGCCGTTGACATCCCCTGCCAGCCCGCTGGCACTTCCATCCACCGACAACACCAAGAGCACCAATCCCAAAAGTGTCAGAATGCGTGACATCTCACTCTCTCCTTCATTGAAATCCGCACCAAATGGCGGAGCAGTGATAGCGGGCAAACTGCAATTTACATTGGGTAAGAAATCATCTCAAATATATCATATTGACGATGAAAGGGGTAGCAGGAAATGGAAACCCACCCAAGATGATTGGTTATCGCCGGTGGTCAGGGCGGATCCCGGCGGGAGAGTTCACTTGCCCGTTGAAATGGCCGGCTCCTTGACAAAAATTGGGAGAGAAAGGCCAAGATGACGACGAGCCACGTTCGATCACATGCCCGGTGGTGATGCCAACTGGATCCGGTGGGCGTTGGGCACGGTCCTGGAGATGATGGCTCTTGCCGTTTCGGGCGGCTGTCGGGCCACGTCAACCCGCGCGCCACAAGCCGCCGACGGCCCGATCCTGGACGCACGGGCGATGGTTCTCCGGATCCATCCATGAGGAAGATATCAGTTATCAGCCCATTTCGGTGGTGTGGAAATCGCCTGGGAGTATCTGCTGAGCGACGCGTCGGCGGGTCCGCGCTGGCTGTCCGCTGAGTGGTCGCAGCGGGCGGCATTCCCCAAGCACTATGCCGACAGCATCAGCCTGGGCTGCGATTTGACGGCCGCCATTCTCTGGCCGTCCGGTGGCATCATTGTGCCGGCCACCGACGCAAGCGTACCTTTCACGGCTTGTCTGACCAGCGGCGGCGCGGATCGTGTGAGGATCCATGCACCGAACCGGGCGATATCCTCAATAAACTGGACAGGGAGGCCCTGGAGCGGTGCATGATTAAATATCACCTGAATCCGTGAGTAGAGGGTAGACCTTTCGGAAAAATGACCATGTTGAGACGTTTTCAGGATCATTCGTCAATGACGTTGACCA